>JANYAG010000066.1 GCA_025361465.1 Gemmatimonadota bacterium | reverse complement strand
CTCGACGTGATGTGCTACGTCATGCAGCGCGCCACCGGCTTCCCCAAGCAGCGTGTGATGGGAATGGCCGGGGTGCTCGACACGGCCCGCTACCGGACCTTCCTCTCCGATGCGTTGGGGATCTCCGTGGAGGACATTTCGGCGATGGTGCTGGGTGGTCACGGCGACACCATGGTGCCGCTGATTTCCTATACCACGGTGTCAGGGATCCCGGTCCGGCAACTGCTCGATCAGGCGACACTCGACAAGATCGTCGACCGGGCCCGCAATGGCGGTGCTGAAATCGTCGCGCATCTCAAGACCGGTTCGGCGTATTACGCACCAAGCGCCGCCGCCGTGCAGATGGCGGAAGCCATCGTGTTGGATCGCAAGCGGCTCTTCCCGTCTTCCGCGCTGTTGCAGGGGGAATACGGACTCGACGGGGTCTGGTGCGGTGTGCCATGCCTCATCGGACGTGGCGGGATCGAGCGGATCCTGGAAATCGAACTGACAAGCGACGAGCGCGCCGCGCTGCACAAGTCGGCCGAGGCGGTCCGGTCAGTCCAGGCGATCGTCTGAGCCGAGAGTGAACCGGCTCCTCGCCTTGTGGGACACCACCGTTGGCAAGAAGGTGGCGATGGCCGTGACCGGCATCGCCATGGTGCTGTTTCTCGTCTCGCACATGATCTCGAATGTGCTGATCTACACCAACCCGCAGCACCTCGACGATTACGGGGCCTGGCTCCGGTCGTTCGGTCCGCTGCTCTGGGTGGCGCGCGGCGGACTGCTCACCCTCGTCATCATCCACATCGTGGCGGCTCGCCAGTTGACGGTCAGGGCCCACAGCGCACGAACGGCTGCTTACTCCGAGCTGGACCTCGAGGTGGCGACGTACGCCGCCCGAACGATGAGATGGGGCGGGGTGCTGCTGGTTGTCTTCATCGCCTTTCACTTGCTGCACTTCACCCTCGGCCTGCTGCCGCCCGGTTTCGATTTCCGGCCGGGCGAGGCCGGCCGCAACGTGATGGTCGGCATGCAAACGACCTGGGTGGCGGTCTTCTACGCCGTTGCCATGGTGTCGCTTGGCGCCCACTTCTGGCACGGCATCTGGTCGACCTTCCAGACCCTCGGCCTCAATCACCCGGCCTGGAATCGGTCGCGGAAGGTGATCGCCATTGGCCTGGCCATCCTGGTGGCCGGGGGCTTCCTCTCCATTCCGCTCGGCGCCATGCTGGGCTTCCTGCATCCATGAGCACGCGATGAAGCTCGACGCCAGGATCCCTGCGGGACCGCTCGAGGCCAAGTGGGATCGGCACCTGGCCGACCTGCGCCTGGTCTCACCTGCCAACAAGCGGAAGTTCCATGTCATTGTGGTGGGGTCCGGACTGGCGGGCGCGTCCGCTACCGCCTCCCTCGCCGAGCTCGGGTACCAGGTCTCCTGTTTCTGCTTCCAGGATTCTCCCCGTCGGGCGCATTCGATCGCGGCACAGGGCGGCATCAACGCCAGCAAGAACTACCAGAACGATGGCGACAGCACTTGGCGCCTCTTTCACGACACCATCAAGGGCGGCGACTTCCGCGCGCGTGAAGGGAACGTCTATCGGCTGGCCCAGGTGTCGGGGAACATCATCGACCAGGCCGTGGCGCAGGGTGTCCCGTTTGCGCGTGAGTACGGCGGGTCGCTGTCCAACCGCTCCTTTGGCGGCGCCCAGGTCTCCCGGACCTTCTATGCCCGGGGCCAGACCGGTCAGCAGCTGCTGTTGGGCGCGTACCAGGCACTTGAGCGGATGATTGGTCTCGGGGCGGTCAAGATGTACTCGCGGCACGAGATGCTGGACGTCGTTGTCATCGATGGCAAGTCCCGCGGCATCGTGGTGCGTGACCTGATCACGGGCGAGATCCGTTCGTTTGCCGCCCACGCCGTCGTGCTGGCCACCGGCGGGTACGCGAACGTCTTCTATCTGTCGACCAACGCCAAGGGGTGCAACGTCACGGCGGCGTACCGCGCATACAAGAAGGGCGCCGGGTTCGCCAACCCGT
>JANYAG010000008.1 GCA_025361465.1 Gemmatimonadota bacterium | reverse complement strand
GATGGAGGCGCCGAACTCGGTCATCTTGACCATGATGGCGACGACCGCGCCGATCACGATCATGATGACGGCGGCGATCATCCCGAGCGCGTTGCCGAGCCGCTCCGCGGTGCCGGTTTGGCCAGCCATCCCGCTGAACATCTTGGCGAGCACGTTGCCGGCCACCTGGACGACCGGCCAAACCTTAGCGAAGCCCTCCTTGATCCCGGTGATGAAGGCGCGCACCGAGGGGCCCGCCTCCTTGATGATGTCGGCGACCCTCTGGATCCCGGCGGCGATGGCCTTGACCATCCCCTCGCCAGCGGCCTTGTCGTTGAGCGGCCCGAAGAGGGTCTCGAAGAGGTTCCCGAACAGGCTGGTGATCGCGGCCTTGAGCTCGCTGCCGGCGCCACCCTCGAAGATTTCGACGATCGTTTTGAGGACGTTCTTGATCGGCGAGATGTCGACGGAATCGAACATCCCGGCGAACAACTCCTTGATCTGCATGATCAAGCCGGGGATCGTCTCGGCCGCCTTCTTGGCGAGCCCCCCAAATCGCTTCTCGACGCCCTCCAGTGCGGCATCGATGCCGACCGCAGCGTCGACACCGCCGTGCTTGAGCGCGGCCTGGGTCTCGGCGACGGACTTGCCGGTCTTCTTCGCGATGTTCGCGATGACCTCGTCCTGCGAGACACCGAACTGCGTCGCCAGCTTCTTGAGCGCGCCGGCGTCGAACTTCCCCTTGGCCTTTACGGTTTCGAGGAACTTCTCGAGCTTCTTCCCGGACCCCTGGCCACGCCCCTGATCGACGTCGGCCATCGCCTCCATCAGCTTGGGGATCTGGTCACCCTTGTACCCAGCGGCCATGAGGCGCTGGACCTCCATCATGGCCGCTTCCTTGCTCATTCCGAGCTTGCGAGCGGTCGTGGAGATCTTGTCGAACATCCCCTGTGCGGCGGACTCCGACATGCCCATGGTCTTGAGGGCGTCGATCGTCTGACCCTTGAACGTGGTGGCGGCGATCGCCATCTCGGAGCCGGTCATCACGAGGTTCTTGATTTCCCCGAGGATGGCGCCCCACACCTTCTTGGCCATGCCGATGGCGCTTGCGGCGTCGCCGCTGGGGTTCATCAGGTCGCCGAGGCCCTCGCCGACGCCACCGCCCATGGGCGCGCCGCCGGCGCTCTTGGAACCTCCGCTCTTGCCACCACGCGCTGCGGCTGCGGCCTTGGCACGCTCGGCGGTCTCCTGCTGGAGCAGCTTGAGCTCGGCCTGCTCGGTCTTCTCGCCGGCGGCGACGGCCTTGGCGACCTCGCCGGCTGCCTTGGCCTGCGCGGACATCGCCGCGCTGTTGGCCTTGACGGCGGTCCCCTCGTTCTTGATCGCTGCGAGCTCCTGAGCGTGCCCCGCCTTCTGGCCGTTGAGCACGGCCTGGTTGGTGGACTTGAGCTGGGCCATCTGCGCCTGGCCGGCAGCCTTCGACTGCGACACCTGGATCTGTGCCGCAGCCGTAGCCGCCGACTTCGCCTCGGCGACGCGGATCGCGGCGTCGGCCTTGGCGTTGGCGATGCCGGCAGCCTTCTGCTCTGCGACGGACGCAGAGATCTGGCCCATCGCCGCCGCGATGCCGCCGCCCATCTGCATGCCGCCGATGGCCTGCAGGGCAGCCTGGAGCTTGGCGACCGCCGACGCGGCCTTGTTCGCGGGCCCCGAGACGCCGTCTTTGAGGGAGATGGTCTCGGAGATGCTCATGGGTTGTGGGCGGGCTATTCGGTCGGCTCGATCGGCAGCGTGCGGGCACCGGGCGGGAACACCAACGGGCCCACGGGGACCGGCGCCACCTGCGGTGCGTCGTCGTAGAGATCGTCGGGCTCCGCTTCGGATGCGGTTTCATTTGCGATCTGCGAGAGCTTCTGCATGTCCTCGCCGTGCGGCGAGACCTCGCTGGGCACGTAATCGGGATCCTCGGGGTCGGGGAGCAGTTCCGGGTCTTCCTTGGGAAGCTCCGCCATGGCGTTGTAGGCGAGCACCGCGGCTGCATCCTGCGCCGCCTCCGCCGCGATCTCGTACACCGCATCGCCCGGCGCAGACCCCGGCGGCGGCCCCCAATGCAGGAAGAAAATCCCCTGCGCCAGCCGCACGAGGTTACGCCGGCATTCCGCGATGCGGTCTACAGTTTTTTTGCGGTGGCCCTGGCGAGACCGCCGCCCATGTCGAAGATGAGCGACCAGGTGCACCAGGGCAGACCCGGGTACTCGTTGAACAGCTCGCGCCGATCTTCCTCCGACTCCGGCCACACCGTGGACGTCATCGCGGCCGTGTAGCACGTCATTCCGCGCCCATCGGGGACCTGAAAGCCGGCGCGGAGCGCGTTGAAGGTCGTCGCGTCGGGCTGCTTGAGGACGATGGACACCGTTTCCACCTCGTCCGCGGGCACGTCGTCGGGGGACACGCGGACGATGATCGCGCGGAGCTGCCCCTTGCTGCGGTAGCGGGCGAGCAGCGGCTCGAGCTCGGCGCGGGAGATGCCGATGTCCGCGAGCACCGTGTCGTCGGTCTTGCTCGACAGGATGACCTCGGTGCGGCGGGCGACCTCGCCGCCGACCCACACCTCGATCTGGTCGCAGATTTTCAGCGCCAGCCCCGGCATGGTGTCGCGCGCGATGCGGAGCGCCGTCTGGTTCGGCCAGAGGCAGCACTGGACGGCGAGGTTCCAGTTGCCGGTGGCGCTCTGCGTCGCGATGTGGGCCTTGTCGATGTACTCGTGCCACTCGGCGCGCGTCGGCTTCCGCAGGATGAACTCGTGATCCACCCCCTCGACGTTCACCCGGAGCAGATCGTCGGACACCCCATCCGCCACGGCGCGCGCTTTGAGGCCGGGCACCAGCTCCTCGGGCACGAACTCGGACGGGCGGGTCGCGACGCTGACCCTGTGGATGTCGAGATCGTCGGGGAGCGCGGGGGGCTGGGGAAGCGACATGGTGATGGTCCTTGGTGCGTCGGGAGACGCGATACGAGGTGGGGAAACATCGAAAGCCACCGCGCCCAAGCGGGTCGGCGCGGGCGCAGTGGTGACGAAGGAAGACGGCTTGGCCGCGTGGGTTTCCGTGGGTGGGATCGATCAGAAGAAAGCGCGCGTCAGTGTCACGGGATGGCGCC
>JANYAG010000007.1 GCA_025361465.1 Gemmatimonadota bacterium | reverse complement strand
TGGGGCAAGAAGAAGCGCCCGGGGGGAGGACCCCCCGGGCGCCGTAAGGCCGGCCGGTCTCCCCGGCCCGAGCCTTGTTACTTCCTGTTACGCCGCCGGCGAGCCGCTGCCATCATCCCGACCAGGCCGGTGGCGAGCAGGGTCATGGAAGCGGGCTCTGGAACGGTGGTGTCGGTTCGTACACCGGCGCCGTCGGTTGTGATCGATTCAAGCAGGTAGTCACCATTGTTGGGGACGATCTTGATACAATTGATCGTCGACAGCAACGACAATGAAGCGTAGGAATTGGCATCGCCCCCCCCGGTCAGCGCGGAGCCCCACGTTGGCGAGCCGCAGCTGCTCGAGGTTGAGGTGTACACTTTGTAGGAGTCACTACCATAGCCGTAGGTGCTCTGCAGTGAAGACAGCAGCATGCTCCTCGGGTCGACACCAACAAGAAGTTGAGTCAGGTCAACCGTCAAGTATCCCGTCCAGCTACTCCACCCGATCTCAAAATCACTGCGACTGTTAGGGGAGTTGCTCTCAAACGAGCAAACTGTGATGATGGTGCTGGTTGTTCGGATGCCCTCGTCTTCTCCCGAGGACCCCGAACTCCCGAGCTTGCAGAGTCCCAACCCCTTCTCCGCGTTAGGATAGCTCAGCCCAAAGCCCTTCGAATAGACATCGTAGCCGGGACTTGCCGTCACGAGGATCGTTCCAAGGCCTGCCTTGAAGAACGATTCTGATGCGCCGTGGTCGCCCGTGGAGCCCGACATCTGGGCAAAATCCCAGATCGTCTGCGCCCGCGCCCCCGTTGGGGCAACCAGGCCGAAGATGGTGGCCGCCGTCGCGGCACGAACGAGTGAACGGATCTGCATAGGTCATCCCGGATAAGGGGTGAAGCACGGTTGCGCATGTGTCAACCCCCTGAGGAGCAAGCCCAGTGCCAGAATTCCATCGGTTTATGTCGGAATACACTTGGACATGAGAGGGGACAGGAACAGGTCGTTTCCAGCGTTGTAACACATTACGATATAATACTTTACAAAATTACAGCTGGAAACACCCTGTGATGATTTCCGAGTCTTGTGGTCGAAGATTCAAGATCTGGCCGGGGCGGTTGTGGCGGCGCGGCCACACCACCCAAGGACCGAGCGCTACACATCCTCCACGGCCACAAGCAACATCCGCCACCCGGAATCCCGGGTGGCGGGTGTGAGTTCAAGCAAAGCTATCCTCAATCGGTCAGACGACGATCTCGTCCTCGACCGCGGCAAGCAGCACATCAGCGACCGGCTCCTCGACCACCTCCAGCGCGGGCGGCGGGGGCTCGAAACCGGCGGGCGGCTCGATCTCGAGGTCCACGTACCGGTAGTGACCGGTGCCGGCCGGGATCAGGTGGCCGATGATGATGTTCTCCTTCAGGCCACGGAGCTCGTCCTTGGCGCCGCGGATGGCCGCGTCGGTCAGGATCCGGGTCGTTTCCTGGAACGAGGCCGCCGAGATGAACGACTGCGTCGTCAGCGACGCCTTGGTGATTCCCAGGAGCACCGGTTCGGCCGTCGCCGGCTTCATCTTCCGCTTGAGAATCCGTTCATTCTCCGTCCGGAAGGTCTGCCGGTCCACCGTCTCGGCATCGAGGAAGGTGGTGTCGCCCGGATCGGTGACCCGGACCTTCTGGAGCATCTGGCGCACGATCACGCCAATGTGCTTGTCGTTGATCCGCACGCCCTGGAGGCGGTAAACCTCCTGGACCTCGTTGAGCAGGTACTCCTGCACCGCACGCGGGCCCTTGATCTGCAGGATCTCGTGCGGCGACACCGGTCCTTCGGTCAGGCGGTCACCGGCACGTACCCGGTCGCCCTCGTGCACCCGGAGGTGCTTGCCGGCGGGCACTTCGTACACCCGCGCTTCGTCTTCGGTCACCAACGTGCCGTCGGGCGCGACCGGGTAGACGAAGATCTCGCGCTTGCCGCGCTTGATTTCACCGAACTTCACGATGCCATCGACCTCGGACATCGTCGCCGGGTCCTTCGGGCGACGCGCCTCGAACAGCTCGGCCACGCGGGGCAGGCCGCCCGTGATGTCGCGGGTCTTGTAGGCCTGGCGCGGGATCTTGGTGATGGTGACCCCCTTCGACACCTTGACCGGGGCCGAGAGAAACACCGTCTTGTCCTTGCTTTCCTTCTTGGACTTGCTCGGCCACGCGACGTTGATCGGGTGTTCGGTGACCTTGAACTGCTCCGACCACGGGTTCGCTTCGGGCGGCAGTTCCATGGCGCGCGAGACCGGATCGGTCGGCGAGCCCAGGATGATGCGCGACCCTTCCGCGAGTGTGTATTCCTGCGGGTCCTTCCGGTTCGCCTGATAGACAAGCACCGACGGATGCAGCTCGCGATCCGGATCGGTCACGACGACGACCGAGCGGAGGCCAGTGCCTTCGTCGAGTTCTTCCCGCAGCGTGACGCCGGGCACCAGGTCCTTCCACCGCAGCTCGCCGTCGACCTTGATGATGCTGGGGTCGTTGTACGGGTCCCAGGTGTAGAGGATGCTGGCCCGCTTGTCATTGTCGCCCTTGGCCGAGAGGTCGCCCTCCTTGACCTGCAGCAGCGCGCCCTCCGGCACCGGGTAGCGGTTGAGTGCCCGCTTCGGGTCCTTCGGGTCGACCAAAACGATGCCCGCCTTGTTCTCTTCGGTCGCCGATTCCGTCTCGCGCGTGAGTGCGATGCGGATCGATGCCTTGACGCCATCCTCGTACTCGACCGGGACGTCGGCCCACTCGAGGTCGCTGGTATAGGTGACCAGGCCGTCGGTCCGGGCGCGTCGTTCGGCTTCCTCGGCGATACGTGACGCCGTCCCACCGATGTGGAAGGTCCGCAGGGTCAGCTGCGTGCCCGGCTCGCCGATGGACTGGGCCGCGAGAATGCCCACTGCCTCGCCCAGGTCGACCCGTTCCATGGTGGCCAGGTTGCGGCCGTAGCACATCCGGCAGACGCCGCGCTTCGACTCGCAGGTGAGCACCGAACGGATGCGCACCTTCTCGATCGAGGCGTCGTCGATGGTCTGGGCGACTTCCTCGTCGATCAGCTGGCCGGCTTGCACCAGCAGGCGGCGATCGCCGAACTCGTCGAGCTCGTGCGGATCGGTGACATCTTCCGCCGCGACGGTGCCGAGGATCCGGTCGCGCAACGGTTCGATGATGTCCTCGCCTTCCCGGAGCGGGGTCATGTCGAGACCCATCACGGTGCCGCAATCTTCCTCGGTGATCGTGACATCCTGTGCCACGTCGCAGAGGCGGCGGGTGAGGTAACCGGCGTCCGCCGTCTTGAGGGCGGTGTCGGCGAGGCCCTTGCGCGCGCCGTGGGTCGAGATGAAGTACTCGAGCACGGTGAGGCCTTCCCGGAAGTTCGACTTGATCGGTGATTCGATGATCTCGCCGATGCCGCCGGTCAGCTTCTTCTGCGGCTTCGCCATCAGGCCGCGCATGCCGGCGAGCTGCCGGATCTGGTCGCGCGAGCCGCGGGAGCCGGAGTCATACATCATGTACACCGGGTTGTAGCCACCGCGCGATTCGCGCATGTGCGCCAGCATCGCCTCGGCCACGTCGTTGTTGGCGTGGGTCCAGGCGTCGATCACCTTGTTGTAGCGCTCGCCGAAGGTGATCTGGCCGGTGTTGTAGGCCTTCTGGAACCGCTCGACGCGCTTCTGCGCATCGGCGAGCAGCTCCTGCTTCTTGATCGGAATCTCGAGATCCTCGATGCCGATGGAGATCCCGCCGCCCGTGGCGAACTCGAACCCGAACCGCTTGAGCCGGTCGAGGAACTCGACCGTCTCGCGCAGGCCGGCGCGCCGGTAGCTCTGCAGCACCGTTTCCGAGAGCTGCTTCTTCTTCATCAGTTCGTCGCGGAAGCCGAGTTCGGCGATCACCGCGCGCGGCACGATGTTGTTGAACAGCACCCGGCCGACCGTGGTCTTGATCCAGCGCGGGGTCGGCTCCGGCGACTCGGCCGGCGGCACGAACCAGAACTGGATCGCACTCTGGTGCTGGATGACGCCATGCAGCAGCGCCATCTCGAGCTCGGCAATGGCGCCGTAATAGGGGGCGTCCTTCCAGAGCCGGGCCTTCACCTCCTCGACCTTCGGAGATCCGGCCAGACGGATCTGTTCCTCGAAGCCGGCCGGCAGCTTGGTGAGGAAGTACGACCCGAGCACCATGTCCTGCGACGGTTCGGCGATCGGCCGGCCATCGGAGGGCTTGAGGATGTTGTTCGACGACACCATCAGGAGCCGGGCCTCGAGTTGCGCCTCGAACGAGAGGGGCACGTGCACGGCCATCTGGTCGCCGTCGAAGTCGGCGTTGAACGCGGCGCAGACCAGCGGGTGGATCCGGATCGCCTTGCCTTCCACGAGCTTCGGCTCGAACGCCTGGATGCCCAGGCGGTGAAGCGTCGGCGCGCGGTTGAGCAGGACCGGATGGTCCTGAATGATCTCCTCGAGGATCTCGTAGACCTCGGGGCTCTCGCGCTCGACAATCTTCTTGGCCCGCTTGACCGTCTCGGCAATCCCCTTCTCCACCAGCTTGTGGATGATGAAGGGCTTGAAGAGCTCGACGGCCATGGTCTTCGGCAGGCCGCACTGGTGCAGCCGCAGTTCCGGACCGACGACGATGACCGAGCGGCCGGAATAGTCGACGCGCTTGCCGAGCAGGTTCTGGCGGAAGCGGCCCTGCTTCCCCTTGAGCATGTCGGAGAGCGACTTGAGCGGGCGCTTGCCGCGGCCGCGGATCGCCTTGGAGCGGCGGCCGTTGTCGAACAGCGCGTCCACCGCTTCCTGGAGCATCCGCTTTTCGTTGCGCAGAATGACTTCCGGCGCGCGGTGCTGGATCAGCTTCTGCAGCCGGTTGTTGCGATTGATCACCCGGCGATAGAGGTCGTTCAGGTCGGACGTGGCAAAGCGACCGCCATCGAGCGGCACCAGGGGGCGGAGATCGGGCGGGATCACCGGGATCACGTCCATGATCATCCACGCCGGGTCGTTGGCCATGTCGCCGTTGTCGCCCGAACAGAGGAACGCGTCGACGATCTTGAGCCGCTTGAGCATCTGCTTCTTGCGATGCTGGCTGGTCTCGACCGCCACCGAGGCGCGGAGCGTCTCGGCCAGCTTCTTGATGTCGATCTTCTTGAGCAGCTCACGCACCGCCGGGGCGCCGATTTCGGCGCGGAAGGCGGTGTCGCCCGACTCGCGCGCCTTGACGCGCAGCGCGAGATATTCGTCCTCGTCCAGCAGCTGCCGGTCCTCGACTTCCTGCTC
>JANYAG010000314.1 GCA_025361465.1 Gemmatimonadota bacterium | reverse complement strand
GCCCTTCGTCTCTCGGGGACACCGACCGCCGCAGTTGGCGCGGGGTCGCCTTGCCGCCTCCCGCAAACCCGGCCTCGGCATCCGTCCCCGGATGAAGGTGCTCGGCAAGCCGGTGTTCTCCGCGTAGCACTAACCAACGGCGTGATCGTCCCGGCAGGTTCCGGTCGCATGCGACCGGCGGGCGGACACGCGCATCCCTTTCCGGAGTGCGCATGAGGATTTCTGGTGTGATCGGGCTGGGCAGTGTGGTAGGGGGTCTCCTGCTGGGGGCTGGTCCGGTCAGGGCCCAGAGCAATTTCGAGATCCAGGTCTACCCCGGCACCACGGTGCCCAAGGGTGTGACCATGCTCGAGCTGCACAGCAACTTCACGGGGCGGGGAAGCACGACGGTGGTCGATGGTGTCCTGCCGACCAACCACGCCCTCCACGAAACCCTCGAGCTCACGCACGGCTTTACCGACTGGCTGGAAATCGGCTTCTACCAGTTCACGTCGCTGCAGGATGGCGGCGGCTTTCAGTACGTCGGCAACCACATCCGGCCGCGGATCGCCGTGCCCGAGCGGCTCCATTGGCCGATCGGACTGTCGTTGTCACAGGAAGTGGGCTATGCGCGCAAGGAGTTCGGCGCGGACACCTGGAGCTGGGAGTTTCGCCCGATCATCGACCAGACCATCGGGCGCTTCTCCTGGTCCTTCAATCCCACGCTCGGCATTGCCCTGAAGGGCCCCAATGCGGGCCACAGCCCGGACTTCGAGCCGAGTGCCCAGATCGGCTTCGACGCGACGAAGCGGGTGAATGTGGCCCTGGAATACTACGGCGGGCTGGGGCCCCTGTCGGACCTCGAGCCGCTCAAGGCCTCGCAGCAATTGCTGGTGCCGGCGCTCAATATCAATTTCGGGCCGGAATGGGAGTTCAACATCGGTGCCGGGATCGCACTGACCGACCCGACCGATCGGGTCACCGTCAAGATGATCGTGGGCCGCAAGCTCGGCGGCAGGACGTCGCCGCCCAAGTGATCGCTTCAACCGGGAAGATTGCCATGATGTCACGTTCACCGCTTTTCGCTGCACTCCTCCTGGTCGCCCCACTGGCCGCACAGCAGCCGCAACGGCCACCGGTCACCCTCCTGACGGTTGGCGACACTTCCATCTTCGCCCCGCTCTCGCTGCCGACCGCGAACGACATGCGCACCGGCAGCGGCATGCCCGGCGCGCGGTACTGGCAGAACCGCGCCGATTACGACCTCAGTGCCACGCTCGACACCACGACCAAGACCCTTCACGGGCAGCTTACGCTGCGCTATGCCAATCACTCGCCCGACACGCTGCGCTTCCTCTGGATGCAGCTCGAGCAGAATGCCTTCAAGGCCCGGTCGCTCAACGCCTTCATCTTCCCCGAAGATTCGCGATTCGGGGCGCGCGGCTTCGAGGGCGGAGACGTGATCGAACGGATTGAACAGGTGATGGCCGGTGCCGCGGCGCAGCCAGCGCGCCGTGCCAAGCTCGAGCACCGCGACCACGACACCGAAATGCGCGTCGATTTGGCCGAGCCGCTCGCGCCGGGCAAGACGGCCACGATCGAGATCGTCTGGCACTTCCTGGTGCCGGAGCATGGCGCCGACCGGATGGGTCGCGACGGGACGCTCTACGAGCTGGCGCAATGGTACCCGCGCGTGAACGTGTACGACGACGTGCGGGGGTGGAACACCGAGCCCTATCTCGGGCAGGGAGAATTCTATCTCGAATACGGCGATTTCAGCCTCGCCCTGACCGTGCCCGCCGGGTATATCGTGGCGGCCACCGGCGCATTGACGAATGCCGCTGAAGTACTGACCCCGGTGCAGGTCGTCCGGCTGGCGCAGGCGGCGAAGTCGGACAGCACCATCGCGGTGGTCCCTGCCGCCGAACTGCGCAGCGGCACGGCACGTCCCCGCAAGAGCGGGACGCTGACCTGGAAGTTCGTGGCGAAGAACGTACGCGATGCCGTCTGGGCCGCCTCCCCGGAGTACCAGTGGGATGCCTCGAGCTACAAGGGCGCGTTCGCCTTCGCCTACTACCGCCCGAGCGCGGCCGTCAACTGGCACGATGCGGCCGACCAGTCGCGGATGTCGATCATGGAGTACTCGGAGCGCTGGTTCCCCTATCCGTGGCCGCAGATCTCCGCGGTCGAGGGGCCGATCAGCGGGATGGAGTATCCGATGCTCGCGATGGAGACCCGGAGCCAGGACGTCTACGACCTCTACAGCGTGGTCACCCACGAGATCGGACATATGTGGTTCCCGATGATCGTTGGCTCCAACGAGCGGATCTACATGTGGCAGGATGAGGGCTTCAATACCTTCATCAACACCTTCTCGGAGGCGCGCCGTTACCCCGCCAAGGGCGACCAGATGGCTCGCGCCGCGCAGGAGCGCGGCATCATGGAGCAGGTCATGACCGCCGGAATCGACCAGCCGATGAACATCAACCCGGACCGGATCGACCCGAACCTTCTCGGCCTTTCGGCCTACCTGAAGCCGAGCGTGGGACTCCAGTTCCTGCGCCAGGAAATTCTCGGCCCGGAGCTCTTTGACGACGCGTTCCGGGCGTACACCCAGCGCTGGGCGTACAAGCATCCGACCCCGGCCGATTTCTTCCGCACCATGGAGGACGTCAGCGGGCGCCGGCTGGACTGGTTCTGGCGCGAGTGGTTTGTCGAGAATGCCCGCTTCGACCAGTCGGTCGAGCAGGTGACGGCCAAGGACAGCGTGGTCGAGGTCACCTACGGCAACCATCAGCGGGGCGTCCTGCCGATCCGCGTGCGCTTCACCTTCGCGGATGGTTCCTCACAGGACCTGACCTACCCCGCCGAGGTCTGGAGCACCAACACCTCGCGATACCAAAGGACCTACACCTTCCCGAAGATGCTGACGCGCGTGGAGATCGATCCTGAGCACCGGATGATCGATATCGATCGCAGCAACAACGTCTGGCGGAAATAGACCGGGCCGTTGTATGTGGGTGCCGGGCGAGTCCCCGCCCTGGGCCGCGGTGCCAGTGGAGCGTCTAGGCTTCTCGCTTCTCGCTACTTGCGTGCCCCCCATCCATCCGTCAGGTCCACGATCCGCTGGAAACCCATCCGCTCGAGCACGGATGCGCCGATGGCGGAACGGGTGCCGCCCTGGCAATGGACCGCGACCGGGGTCTCTCGCGGCAGCCCCGCGAGCGAACTGGTGATCGTGCCGAGCGGGTGGTGGACGGCCCCCACCAGGTGTCCGGCTGCCCATTCGTTGGGCTCACGGAGGTCGATCACCGTGTACCCGTCGTCCATCAGTGCCTCAGCTTGGGTGATTGCTGCCCGCTCGATCTGCTGGATCCGCTCCGCAAGCTCCGGTGTCGCGAGCTGGTCGGCTCCGAAGACCCCGCGCACCGCATCGAGCCCGATCGATGCCAGCGCATCCTGTGCGGTCTTGGCGTTTGCTGCATCGTCGGCGAGCAGGTAGAGGTCGCGATCGTAGGGGAGCAGCCAGCCGGCCCACGTCGTGAAGGCGCGGATCAGCGGCAGGTTGAGGGTGCCCCGCAGGTGGCGCGCCGCGAACGCCGCAAAGGGGCGCAGATCGATCACGACCCCATCCTCGAGCGCGGCGTCCATCAGGGCAGGGGAGAGCGGGCGAGGGGCCGGCCGGGATCCCAGCACCGGCGGGCCGTCACGATTGATGCGCTTCATCTGTGCGAAGTAGGTGGGCGGCGAAGGCTGCCCCTCGAGGACGGCCGCCACAAACCTGGCCTCGCTCATCTCGCCGAAGGCCCAGTTGGTGCGGCGTTCGTAGCCCAGCGTGCTCGTCGGCATGGCACCGAGCGCCTTGCCGCATGCCGAACCGGCCCCATGTCCCGGCCAGATCTGCAGGAAGTCGGGCAGGGATTTGAGGCGCTGCAGCGAGCGATACAGGTCTCGCCCACCACGCTTCATCGTGCCGACCACGCCGGCTGCCTTCTCGAGCAGGTCCGGCCGGCCCACATCCCCGACGAAGACGAAGTCCCCGGTGACCATCGCGACCGGGTCATCACCTCGGGCGGTGTCGCGCACCAGGAAGCTCAGATGCTCCGGCGTGTGTCCCGGGGTGTGCCAGACGTCGAGGCAGACCGCGCCAAGCACGATCACGTCGCCATCGTGCAGGAGCGTTGCGCCGTCGCTCGCGGCGTACCGGTACTGCCAATCGCGGCCGCCCTCGGCCGAGAGCATCGGCGTCGCCCCGGTGGCCGCGGCCAGTTCGCGCGCCCCCGACACGAAGTCGGCGTGGATGTGACTCTCGGTCACCCGGGTGATGGTCACGCCCTCCTGGCGCGCGGCGTCGAGATAGGGCGCGATATCGCGGGCGGGATCGATGACGATTGCTTCGCCGGTGCGCTGGCACCCGATCAGGTAGCTCGCCTGGGCGAGCCGGTCATCATAGAAGCGTCGAACCAGCATCGGTGCTCTCCTGGGGGCGGCAACGCTCGGTCAGCGGAGTTCCTTTCCGACCATGAAAATAGCCAACACGATGAGCAGCACGGCGAACGCGCGAGTCAGGGCCTTCGCCGGGACGCGTGGTGCGAGTCGCGTGCCGATCGCCATGCCCGCCAGCGCGGCAGCGATCACGATCGCCGTGAGCCGTGGGTCGATGGTGACGTGCCCGACAAACCCCCAGCCGGCGGCGACGGTGTTGAGCGCGATCACGGCGAGTGATGTGGCGGTCGCCTCGGCCATCGCGAGCCCCAGCACGCCGGTGAGCGCCGGGACGATGAGGAAGCCGCCGCCAACACCGACGATGCCGGTGAGCGTGCCGACGGCGACCGCGGCGGGGATCATCTGGGCGACAGACCGCTTCTGCGCGGGCGCTTCCACCGGGCCCATGCGCGACGCGCGGCGCCACATGGCGAACGCGGCCGCGAACATCGTCAACCCGAACAGGATCATGCGCGGGCGGCCGGGGATCTCGTGGCCGAGGCGAGCGGCGGTATACGACGCCACGATCGTGATCAGCGCGAACGGCGTCGTCGTCCGCAGTCGCAACTGGCCTGCGCGCCAGCGTGCGATGGCGCCGGCTGCCGCCGCACTGCCGACAATGGGAAGCGACATCGGGACGGCGACGTTCGGCGCGATGCCGAGCAGGTGCACCAGCACCGGGACGGCGAGGATCGAACCGCCGCCGCCGAGCAGGCCGAGCGCCAGTCCGACCGCGACGAAGCCAATCAGCGCGAGGGCGAGGTGCATCGGGCGGTGTCGACCGCGCTCGGCCCTAGTGTCCCAGCGTCCGTTCGAGCACCGCGGTCAGCCGGACGCTGGCACGGACCAGCTGCTCCATCAGGGCCCCGCGGCAGGCATCGACATAGCCCTGGTCGAGTTCAAGCGACTGGGGCAGGAAGCGATAGACGACGTCTCGCGAGACGTCGTGCGACTGCATGGCCCAGTCGCGCGGGCTTCCCAGGGCGAGCTTGGCCAGGTCGGCCCGGCGCGCAATCTGCTGCTCGATGTCCGCGACCAACTCATCGTCGGTCCGCTTCAGGGCGGCGGGGAGGCCGGTGTCCCACACGGAGTGGAGATTGGACTGGCGCCCGAGAAATGTCAGCTTGACGTCGTTGCCACCCCGGTCGCCCCGGTCGCCGGCGTGCAGTGGCTGATGGATGTCCTCGGTGAAGTGCACCACGAACTTGAGGGCTTCGGCCCGCACCGAGTCCGGGCGGGACTTGTCGCTGAGAATCGCGAGCTGCCCGTCGAGCGCTCCGATCACGCAATTGCCATTGGCACACCAGCGCAGCGAGTCGTATGTCGTGTCGGTGATCGGGATGTCGACATAGTGCCACGGCCCGGTGGCCGAGCGCTCGCCCTTGATCTGGTCGGCCCAGGTCGCCACGTCCGCGATAGTCTGGCCGCCCAGCAGCCGGCTGATTTCGGCGAGCGCGGGCTTCGACAGTCGCGATTCGGCGACCCTCGCAATGATCCGATGGCTGGCAGCGCCCCAGGGGGCGAGGCCAGGGACAGGTACCACGGGACCATGAGGAACCAGGAGTCCGGCGAGGAGAGCCAGAAGGAATTGCGGCATGTACGACCTCGGCGTAGGCTGTCAGGGAGAGCAAATTTGCCCGGCATCGCCCACATTGTAGTCGGTACGGGGCGGTTGCGCCGGGTGTGCGGCCGACGGTCCGGGGGGCGTCCCCGGGTTCTCTCCCGATTCGAGGTCTGCGGATGAAGTTGTCGTGGTTCCCCTTGATCCTGCCGGCGCTCCTGTTCACCGCGCCGCTCGGTGCCCAGAACGCCGCCCCCCGGCCCCCCGGTGGGCGCATCACCAATGCGGGGGTGGCGCGGGCCAATCGAGCGGTCGATTCGGTCTTCATCATCCGGAAGCTTTCCGGCGACACGATCGAGATCGGGGATTTCGCAGGCTACCTGCTGGCCCGCCTCGGCGTGCCACCCTTTGGCGATTCGCTCAACTTCGTGGTGACCTCTGACACTGTGCGCGTCCGCATCACGGGACGCCTGATGGACTTCCCCCTCGAGGCACGCGCGGAACTCGGGCCGATCTTCACCTTCATCGATTCGACCTCGGTCTTTTCGGTGGACATCTCGATGCCGCAGTTCAGTGACCGGCTGATGCGCTTCCGGCTCGAGCGCGCCACCGTGCGGGGGATCCCGATTCCGGACATGCTGCTGACTCCCGCGCTGGATGAGTACGCGCGCCGGTATCCCGTGCTCGCGGGCGGGGGGCGCGAATTGCTGGTGGAGATGCCGCCGGGGGCCACCGCGCGCCTGCTGGCCAACGGCATCGCGATCTACCTGCCGGTGAAGCGCTAGCAGGCATGGCCGATCCCCGCGCGGCGCTCCGGTTGCCGGACTTCCGGCGCTTCCTGGCGGCGCATTTCACCACGACCCTTGGAATCCAGATTCAGGGGGTGGTGGTCGCCTGGCAGATGTACCTCGATACCCACGATCCGCTCTCGCTCGGGCTGATCGGCCTGGCCGAGGCGCTCCCCAACATCGCGACATCCCTTTTCGGCGGGCATGTGGCCGATCGGACGGATCGGCGCCGGCTGGCGATCGCGGCGACCACCGTGTTGCTGGCCTGCGCCTTCGCGCTGGTCGTGCTGGCCGGCCTGTCACAGGACCGGGTGCATTGGCGGGTGGTCGGTGTCTTCGTCGTGATCGCCGTGAGCGGAGTCGCTCGCGCCTTCCTCCAGCCAGCACGCACCGCGCTCGCCGCCTCGATGGTGTCGCGCGAGCTGCAGGCCAACGCGGTGACCTGGCGCAGTGTGGTCTGGCAATTCGCCGCCGTCCTCGGTCCCGCCCTCGGGGGCCTGCTCTTCGCTGCCATCGGCCCGCGCGGCAGCTACCTCGTCGATGCGAGCCTGCTCCTGGTGGCGCTCGCCTCGCTCGGCGCGATCCGTCACCGCGGCGTCCCCGCCAGCGACCGCGGCGAGGACCTCTTCACGTCCCTCAGGGCGGGCATCGCCTACCTGCGGGGACAGCAAGTCCTGCTCGGCGCGATGACCCTCGATCTCTTCTCGGTCCTCTTCGGCGGGGCGGTGGCGCTGCTGCCGGTCTTCGCCGCCGATGTCCTCCACGTCGGCTCCTGGGGATTGGGACTGCTCCGCGCCGCCCCGGCCCTCGGGGCAGTGTTGATGTCGCTCGCGATGGCGTGGCGGCCTCCGATGCAGCGCGCCGGCCGGGCGTTGCTGTGGGCGGTGGCCGGCTTTGGCAGTTGCATCATCGGCTTCGGCCTGGCGCGCACGCTCTGGGTGTCGTTCGCATTCCTGGTGCTCAGCGGGGCGGCCGACATGATCAGCGTGGTGATCCGGGCCACCCTGTTGCAGCTGCTGGTGCCCGATCACCTGATGGGGCGAGTCACCAGCGTGAACGCCGTCTTCATCGGGTCAAGCAATGAGATCGGGTCGTTCGAATCTGGGCTGACTGCCAAGCTGTTTGGTGCGGTGCCCGCGGTCCTGCTGGGCGGGGGGATCACGCTGGGGATCGTGGGCGTGACGGCGCTCCGGGCGCCCAAGCTCCGCGCGGTCGGACGCCTCGAGGATGTCGGCCGCTTGTCCTAGTTGCTGCCGATGGCGCGCCGCACTCGCCGCCAGTCATACGCGACCAGGATTCCGTGCAGCGCGATGGTCGTGGCCGACACGGCGCACCAGGGGCAGAAGCTCTTCAGCACGATGAACTCGTTGTACTTGAGCCACAGCGTGAAGAGGATCGCCGGATAGATCAGGGCCATCAGGATGATGGTGACCCGACGGTCGTTCCTGAAGCGCGCCCAGGTGCCGACGAGCGCCGTGACCAGGATGGCGGTGTAGCCCAGGGCGCCGAGCAGCGCGACATCGACGCCCAGGAAGGAGCCGCTGGCGGAAAACTGGACGACTTCGCAGCCCCCGCCCGTCGAGCAGCTGAGGGTGCCGACCATGCCGAGCTTGTACAGGTGCAGGTAGACCGCAACGACGAGGGAAATCAGGGCGGTCAGGGCGATCCAGTGCCGTTGGGTCAGCGCGTCGTGGGTCGAGTCGGATGAGGGCATCCGGAGATTCTACTCGGGGGGAGGGCCGGAGGGAACGGCGCCAGTGTAGTTTTGCCCCCCATGACGGATGAACCCCAGGAGGCGCTCGGCGAGGCAATCGCGCGCCGCCGCACCTTTGCGATCATTTCGCACCCCGACGCAGGGAAGACCACCCTGACGGAGAAGCTCCTGCTGTATGGCGGGGCGATCCACCTGGCGGGGTCGGTCAAGGCGCGTCGCGCCGCCCGGCACGCCACCTCGGACTGGATGGCGCTCGAGCGCCAGCGCGGCATTTCGGTGACGTCGAGCGTGCTCCAGTTTGCCTACCGTGGCTACCAGGTGAACCTGCTCGATACCCCCGGCCACGCCGACTTCTCCGAGGACACCTACCGCACCCTCGTCGCCGCCGACAGCGCGGTGATGCTGCTCGACAACCGGCGCGGCGTCGAGGAGCGAACCCGCCAGCTCTTTGACGTCTGCAAGATGCGCCGGATGCCGATCTTCACCTTCGTCAACAAGTGCGACCGGCCCGGCGGCAATCCGCTGCAACTGGTGAGCGACGTCGAGGCCGATCTCGGCTTGGGCATCCATCCGGTGACCTGGCCGATTGTCAACGCCGCCGGGTTCATCGGTGTCGCCGATCGCCGCCGGCGCGAGGTGCTGCTCTTCGGCAAGAGCGGTGATCACGGCGCCACGCTGGTCGATACCCGCTGCATTCCGCTCGACGAGGCCTCCCTGGCCGATGCGATCGGGGCGGAGACGTTGCACACCCTGCGCGACGAACTGGACCTGCTCGACCACGCCGGGCATCCATGGGATGAGGACGCCATCCGCCACGGCACCCTCTCGCCGATGTTCTTCGGGTCGGCGCTGACCAACTTCGGCGTGGAACCCTTCCTCCACGACTTCCTCGATCATGCACCCGGCCCCCTGCCGCGGCCGGCAGAGGATCGTGAGGTCCTTCCCACCGACACCGAGTTGACCGGTTTCGTCTTCAAGATCCAGGCGAACATGGACCCGAAGCACCGGGACCGGATTGCGTTCGTGCGGATCTGTTCGGGGCATTTCGTCGCCGGCGCGACGGCCATTCTCGCGCGCACCGGCAAGTCGCTCCGACTGGTCCAGCCGCAGCAGTTCCTCGCCCGCGAGCGCGTGGCGATCGAGGAGGCCTGGCCGGGCGACGTCATCGGCGTGCACGACCGCGGCACGCTGCGCGTGTCCGACTCGCTCTCGACCAGCGGCACCGTCGCCTTCACCGGCATCCCGCGCTTCGCGCCGCAGTTCTTCGCGCGGATCCTCACCTCCGATCCGCTGCGCCGGAAGCACGTCGACACCGGACTGCGGCAGCTGGCCGAGGAGGGCGCCGTGCAGGTGTTCTACCAGGATTCGGTGGTCGGGCCGATTCCGATCGTGGGCGCGGTGGGCATGCTGCAGTTCGATGTGCTGCTCTTCCGGCTCGAGAACGAATACGGCGTGCCCTGCAAGCTCGAGCCGCTGCCCTACAAGAAGGCGCGCTGGATCCGCGGGCCGGAGGACGCGATCGAGGCGCTCACCGAAGGACGCGCCCGGATGCGGCTGTTCGACGCCAAGGGCGGATCGATCCTGCTGTTCGAGGATGAATGGGCGCTACGCCACGCCATGGAGCAGTCGGGGAAGCTGGAGTTTCTCGAGGCGGCGCCTTAAGAAGAGCAGCTCACCACGAAGTCCTCGGCCCCTTCCGGCGGGGGTGCGGCATGGTGTTCGAAGGCAGGGTGCTCATCGAATGGCGCGGCCAGGAGCGCCCGCACCTCTTCAATCTTCCCGTAGTTCCGCGCCTCGGCATTGGTGATCACGTCCTGGGCGACCCAGTTGCGCAGGACGTACTTCGGATTCACGCCGAGCATCCGCGTGTGGCGAACCGCATCGACCGATCCCTCCTGTGACAACCGCGCGGCGTACTGCACCAGCCAGGCATCGAGCGCCTCCGTGTCGCGGACTTCCGCCCGCAACGGCGCCAGCGAGGCCACGTCCGACGGCGCATAGCGCGACAGGGCCCTGAAGGTGCGAGTGTAATCGGCCCGGGAGCGCTGC
>JANYAG010000056.1 GCA_025361465.1 Gemmatimonadota bacterium | reverse complement strand
CACTTCGAGGCGCGACTTGGAGATTACACCATCGACCCCGAACGTGGTGGTGACCGTGCCGAACACTCTCCCGTCCCGCCGCACCTCGACTTGCAATTCCCTGATCGTCCGCACATAGGTGACGGTATCGCCCGGGCCGAGGTACTGCCAGGCGGTAATCTCACCGCGCTGGAGGCCGACAAGGCGGTCTCCGGCACCTGGCGGCCGGGCCACCCCGACCATCGCCCAGAGAAGCGGGTAGCTGGGGACGAGCTTTTCCACATCTTCCTTTGGCTCCGCCCAGAGCGCCGAATCTCCCACCACCGCTGCGGCGCTGCGCCCCATGCCGAGGGGCCCCGTAAAGTCGAACCTGAGTGAATCCCCGGGCAGGATGGCGATCGTCCCGCGCCCCTTGGATGTGGCGGAGTGCTGGTCGGTGAAGACCGCGCCGTACTGGATCGAGGTTGGCGCGCCGGGGAGGGTCGCGCGGACCCAGCCCTGCACCTGCTCGGCCGAGACCGGCATCATCCCCACGGGGGCCAGCGAGGCGGGAGCCCCGGTACAGGCGACGAGCAGCGCGGCGAACGCCAGGACGGGGAATCGCATCGTCCGCAAAGTGGTGTCACCCGGGTGCACACTCAACCCTCGGCTACCGGTGAATCGTGCGGATGAGATCACCCTGGACAATCCGGTAGAGCGGAGCATAGCTCCCGCTCACCTGACCGAAGATGGTGTAGCCACCATCGAGGTGCGGCTGAGCGCTGAGATTGATGAACCACTGGCTGCCTCCGGTATCCGGACCGGAGAGCGCCATGCCAACCACCGGCACATCGTACCTCCGGCGGTTGATCTCGTCACGAATGACCCAGCCAGGACCTCCGTTGCCGGTGCCGCTCGGGTCGCCGGTCTGGACCACAAAGTTGGGTACCACGCGATGCCAGCGGATGCCGTCGAAGTAGTGCCGGTCGACCAGCCGCAGGAAATTGGCCACCGTCAGCGGGGAATCGTGTGCCAGCAACTCGATGTCGATGGTGCCGTATCCATCGAGCTCGATCGTGACGTGCGGGTTCACCTTGGCCAGCATCAACGTGCGCACGATGCCGCGATAATCCTCCAGCGAACGCCCCGTCTCGAGCGGGCTCGCCGGACCCCATTGGGCGGCCACGGCGGGCCAATTCAGCTCCGCTTCGCGCCGAACTAGCGCATCCCCTGGCCGGGACAGGAAGCTCCGTCGTGTCGGCTCCTCGAGCCGAGTCATGACCTCGGGATTGCGGCGTGCCAGCTCGCGCAAGGTGCGGAAGACCGCCAGACGGGCATTGGGATCGCCTTCGCTCGCGCTGAGCCGCCATGCCGCGAGCAATGGGTCGAGGTCCGCCAGGGTGGCCGTCGCGCGCAATGCCTCGGCGGCGCCGGCGCGAAGCTCGGCGCTGGTGCTGGTCAGTCTCGCTCGTGCCGCGGAGGCTACCGAGGAATCTCCCCGAGGGGCCGCGGACTGCCACGCCGCGAGCGCGGCCGACTGGACCGTGGCGTCGGGGTCAGTGAGCGCGGTGCGGAAGACGGCAGGATCCGCACTATTGATGCTCCCCCACGCCGCCAGGGCACTGAGACGATCGCGGAGGTCAGGACTCCCCAGCCACCCGGCCGCGCGCGGGGCGAACGCCGCCGTGTCGAGGCGCGCGAGCGCCGCGAGCGACGCTCGTCGCAGCGCCCAGCTCGCCCCCTTCTTGTCGAACGCCGCCGCAAGCGCGATGGCAGAGGCCGGACTCTTCATCTCACCGAGCGCCGTGGCCGCCGCCACGCGAACGTTCTGGTCCGGATCTCCGAGCAGGGACGCCGTCCGCGCCGCATAACTCGAATCGGCGAAGCTGGCCGCGGCGCCCAGGGCGTTGATCCTGACTCCGGGTCGTTCATCGTCGAAGCCGCGCAGCAAGGCACCGCGCACGCTGGCCAGCGGCAGCGCAGCGCTGTCGGCCATCCGCCGCACCAAGGCCTTCACCGCCGCTTCGCGCAGGATCGGCTGTGGTTCCGTGGCGGCACGCAGGATCACCTTGCCGCCGACGGGAGCCCGGGCACGACCGAGCGAATAGAGCGCGCGCCACCGCAGGTCGTTCGACGTGTCGCTCACGAACGGGAGGATCGCGTCCGCCGGCATGTTCGCACCAAAGCGCCAGGCATCGAGCACCGCATTGGGGATGAAGGCCTGTCGCCGGGTTCGCGAAAGCTCGATCGACGACTTGAGCACCGACTCGACGAAGTTCCTGGCGGTCGGCGTGCCGAGGCGAATGAGCGCTGTCGCGGCCTCGGCCACGGCCCCATTGCTCAGCGAATCGGTCGACTTGAGGCGGCGAATGATCGGGTCGACCGTCGTGGTATCGCGCAGGAGACCGAGGGCGAACATCACTTCGATGACGACCGTCGAATCGCGGTCGTCGAGCATGCGCAGGAGGATGGCGCTGCCCTGCCGGTCGCCGATCCGGCCGATGGCCAGCGCCACCGAGCGCCGGACGACCGCCTCGGGATGGAGGGAGGCGGTTTCGAACAGTTCCTGGTCGAAGGCCTTCCGGTCCTGCGCCCTGAGCAACGGGGCGAGCGCTTCCACCAACGCCGGATCCTGGGCAGCGAGCCGGGCGCTGGGAGAGGCGCACAGGACCGCCACGAGCATCACGATCACCGCGCCACGAATTGTCACAAGCGCACCACGTCGGGAATGGGACGAAGCCGGTCTGCGATGCCCTCGGGCAGTCGTGCGAACGAGAAGTCCGCGGACATCACGAGCAGGGCCGTGCTTGCCGTGGCCAGCACCTCGCCCCGCTTTTCATGCTCGACGGCATAGCCAAAGACGATCCGCCGGGACGCGATGTCCCGAACCCAGGTACGGACGCGTACCCGATCGTCATAGCGGACCGCGCGACGGTAGCGCACGGTGACCTCGGAGACCATCAGCCGCAGCCCCGCTTCCTCCAGGTCGCGATAGGACGACCCCGACCGGCGCAGGTGCTCCGTGCGGGCCACGTCGAGCCAGACGAGGTACCGGGCGTGATAGACCACACCCATCTGGTCGGTCTCCGAGTAGTCCACCCGATGGTAGGTCGTGGTCACGTCGGCCGGGTCGGTTGCTTGCGCTGCGGTCATGCCCCACCTTTCGCGCCGTGATTGGTGAACGTCTGGTCGTCGTCGCGGATGCCCATTTTGGCGCCGCCCCCCGTGCCGACGAGGACGCGTTCCTCGCCTTCCTCGATCGTGTCCCCAACCTGGGCGATTCCCTGTTGATCGCCGGGGACCTCTACGATTTCTGGTTTACCTACCACCGCGTGATTCCTCGGCACTGCATCCGGGTGACCGCGGCGGTGGTGTCGCTCGCCCGACGCATGCCGGTCCTGATGCTCGGCGGCAACCATGACCGCTGGGGCGACACGTTCTGGACCAAGGACGCTGGCGTCCAGTTCGACGCCACGGAACTTCGCTTCACCATCGGGTCTCGTGCAGTCCGGGCCATCCACGGCGATGGCATTCACCAGGAGCGGACGGCCGCCGCCGTGCTGAACTTCGCCATCATGACGCGTCCGATCATCGCGGCGTTCCGCGCGTTACCGCCGGCACTGGGCTTTCGCATCGCCGACGCCCTCGGCCATGATCCGGCGTGGAGCCGGGCGCATCCCGAAGTCCTCGACGCGTCCGCCGTGCGGCAGGCGGCCTGGGCCCGCGAGGCGCTCGTCGCTGAGCCCGCTCTCGGCGCCCTGATCATGGGGCACACTCATCGGGTCGCGCTCGAGGCGGTCAACCCGAACCAGTTCTACCTCAACCCCGGCCCCTGGATCGATGAGCACCGATACGCGGTCATCGATCACGCCGGTGCCCACCTGGCACGCTTCAGCTGACTGCGCGGTGCTCCTTCAGGTTGACCAGTTCAACCACCGCGGGAGTCTGCCCCACAAAGATCGACCCGACGCTCGCGAAACGGGCGACATCGTCGGTGGCCGCCCAGCGATGGAACGGCTGGTTGTCCGCCGGTGCTGCCAGGCCTTCCCCAAGCACCCGCGAAAGCTCCCGCGCCGTCTCAAGCGCGCTGTCGATCAGCCGCACGTTCTGCCCCATGACATGCGTGAGCAGCGGCTTCAGCAGCGGGTAGTGTGTGCACCCGAGCACCAGCACGTCGACCCCGCCCGTGCGCAAGGGCACCAGGTATTCCTCAATCACCATTCGCGTGGCGGGATGCACCAGCCACCCTTCCTCGACGAATGGCACCAGCAACGGACACGCTTGCTGCACCACCTCGAGATCCGGTCTCAGCGCCAGCAACGCCCGCCGATAGGCCCCTGAGGCCACCGTGCCGGCCGTGCCGATGACCCCGACGCGATCGTTGCGCGTCGCCGCGACGGCGGCGCGCGCGCCGGGTTCGATCACGCCGAGCACCGGCACCGGCGAGATCGCCCTGAGGTCATCGAGGGCATGCGCGGTGGCCGTATTGCACGCCACAACCACCGCCTTGACCTCCTGGGTCAGCAACCACTCCAGAATCTCGCGGGCATAACGCCGCACCGTTTCCGGCGACTTGGGACCGTAGGGCACCCGCGCCGTGTCGCCGAGGTAGACGGTCGATTCCCGCGGCAGGAGATCCTGGATCGCGCGAGCCACCGTCAGACCACCGATGCCGGAGTCGAAGATGCCGATCGGCGCCGTGGACATCAGTGACGCACCGGGAGGGTGACGCCGAATCCGGTGCGGCCACCGGGGAGCGTCCGCAGCCCCAGGTCCGCAGGGAAGTCGAACAGGTTGGCCGAGACGTACGCTTCGAGTGCGCTGAAGAGATGATTCATCACCACGAGCACGATCCAGTCCTGGCGTTCCGCTCGCTTGGCCGGCACCAGGTCGGAATTGATCTGTTGCAGATACTGCAGCTCGGTGTTGGCCTTGAGCGTCATCCCCAACGCGATCCCCTCGAACGCCACGAAGATGCCGCCGGTCAACCGGCGATCGAGCGAGGCCTGCCCCCAGCCCGGCACGAGCGCTGAGCGGAAGAAATAGGTGAACGGCCGCGGCCGCGGATGCTGCACCACGGAATCGCGGCCCGGGGTGCCCTGGGCCAGCAGCGGGGCGGGCCGGGCAGCGGTGAGGAGGGCGAGAGCCACCACGAGACGGCGCATGCGGGAAAGGTGCCGTCCCCGGGGTCGAAACCCAAGGCGGCATGCGACACGGGCCGACGGGAGCGTGTGGGGATCGAACCCACCGGAGCCGCCAAGGGCAGCTCCATCGCGGTTTTGAAGACCGGCCGGATCACCAGATCCGAAACGCCCCCAGACAGTCACTACTTCGCGGCCACCAGGTCGATCTCGACCCGGGCATTCCGCGGCAGGGCGGCGGCAGCAACGGTGGAGCGTGCGGGCCGATGATCACCGAAGACACGGGCGTAGACCTCGTTCATCGCGGCGAACTCTGCCATGTCCTGCAGGAACACCGTGGTCTTGACGACGTGATGGAAGGTGAGCCCGGCCGCCGAGAGGACCGCTTCGAGGTTCTTGAAGACCCGTTCGGTCTGCTCGGCAATACCGCCGGGCACGAGCTCCATGCTGGCGGGGTCGAGGGCAATCTGCCCGGCCGTAAAGAGCACACCGTTCACGAGGACGGCTTGCGAGTATGGGCCGATGGCCTTCGGGGCGTCAGGAGTTGAGATCATCTGCATGAATTCACCTGGCAGAAATGCGGTGACTGGTGATTGGCGAATGGTGACTGGTGACTGGTGACTGGTTATCGATGCTTACTGGACGCAGGCCAGAAGAGTCGCTCGGCATTCGCCGTCGTAACGGCGGCGATCTCCTCGAAGGACACCCCGCGAAGTGCCGCGACCTTCTGCGCGACTTCGACCACACACGCCGGCTCGTTGCGCTTGCCACGATGGGGTACCGGGGCAAGATACGGTGAATCGGTCTCAAGCAGCAGCCGGTCGGCCGGAATGGCCCGGACGGTGTCGTCCTGCCGCCAGGAGTTGAACGTGACCATCCCGCTGAAGGAGAAACACCACCCCGCGTCGAGGCCCGCGTCCCGCAGGGTCGGGCCGCTGGAGAACGAGTGCAGGATGACGGTCGCGCGTGGCTGGTCGCGCAGAATCGCCACGACATCCGCATCCGCTTCGCGGGCGTGGATCACCACCGGCTTCCCCACCTCGACCGCGGCGGCCAGCTGCTCGGCGAAGACGTCGCGCTGGCCCTCGCGCGGCGAATAGTCGTAGTGGTAGTCGAGGCCGATCTCGCCGATGGCCAGCACGGTTGGTCTATTCCAGGCGCTTTCCAGCGCCGCCCGCAGCGCGGGACTCCACCGGTGGGCCTCATGCGGGTGGCACGCGGTGGCCACCCCGATCCCCTGGTGACCGGCAGCCCATGCCAGCGTCGCCTCCAGGCCATCGAGGGCGCTTTCCACGACAAGCGCGCGACCGACCCCGGCCGCGCGCATTCGACTGACCACGTCGTCCCGGTCCGCTGCGAACGCGGGATCGCCGAGGTGGCAGTGCGTGTCGATCAGCACCGGATCAGGCCGGGCGGACCTTGCCCCGGGCGGCCGCCGGCTTGGCAGCGACCTTGATGCCACGTCCTTCCATCCCGGGCCACTTGTGCTCGATGATCAGCAGCGCCGGCGCGGCGATGAAGATCGACGAGAAGGTGCCGGTGAAGACACCGAAGAACATCACCAGCGCGAACGGCCGGATGATCGGCCCGCCGAAGATGGCCAGCGCGCCCAGGGTCGCCAGCGTGGTGGTGTGGGTCAGCACCGACCGGGGCAGCGTCTCGTTGATCGACCGGTTGAGCACCGGCACCAGCTGATCGCGCCGGCTCTTCCGCAGGTTTTCGCGCACCCGGTCAAAGATGATGATCGTATCGTTGAGCGAGTAGCCAACCATCGACAGCACGGCGGCGACGACCACCAGCGACACCTCGATGCGCGTCGCCGCGATGAAGCAGATGGTGAGGACGATGTCGTGGAAGGTCGCCAGCACCGCGGCGAGACCGAACCGCCACTCGAACCGCCAAGCCAGGTAGGCCAGCACGGCGAAGAACGACAGGAAGATCGCGAGGAAGGCCTGCCGCTTGAGGTCGGAAGCGACCTTCGGCCCGACCGCACCGGTCTGCCCGATGGTGTACTTCCCCACCCCGATCACCTTGTCGAGGGCGACGGAGACGGCCTTGGTGGTGGCCGAGGTGTTGTCGGCACTGGCCCCCTGCACCGCGGTTCGGGCCCGGACGTTGAACTCGTTCTCGCCGCCGAACGGGGTGATCTCCGGGTTGTTGATGCCTGCGGCTTCCAGGCCGGTTCGCAGGGCCACCACATCCATGGGCGCGGTGGTCTTGACCTGGAGTAGCGTCCCACCGTTGAACTCGATCGAGTAGCCGATGCCGAAGGCGATCATGGCCACGACGCCGAGAAGAAACACGACGATCGTCATCACGATGGCCTTGTAGCGGAACGCGATGAAGTCGTAATCTGCGTGTGCGAAGATTCGGATCATGGGGTCAGATGCTCAGCGTTGTGGCGGATGGCTTCCGCTCGAGCCAGATCATGAAGAAGGTGCGCGTCACGAACACGGCCGTGATCATCGAGGCCGCGATACCCATGATCAGGGTGACCGCGAATCCCTTCACCGGACCGGTGCCGAACTGGAACAGGAAGAGCGCCGTGATGACCGTGGACACGTTCGAGTCCACGATGGCGTTCATGGCGTGCTTGAATCCCTCGTCGACTGCCAGGCGCACGGTGCGCCCCGCGACCAGCTCCTCGCGGATGCGTTCGAAGATCAGCACGTTGGCGTCAACGGCAATCCCGACCGACAGCGCGATACCGGCGATGCCAGGCAGGGTGAGGGTCGCCTCGATGGCAGAGAGGCCAGCCAGCGTGAAGAGCAGGTAGAGCCCGAGCGCGGCGACGGCCAGCGCCCCTGCCATTCGGTAATACCCGACCATGATCAGGATCACCAGGAAAGTGCCCACCAGGGCAGCGCGAATGCCGTCGTTGATGGAGTCGGCGCCGAGCGACGCACCCACTTCGCGGCGCGCTTCGATCCGGAGCGGCACCGGCAGGGCACCAGCCTTGAGGGTGAGCGCCAGGTCCTGCGCCTGCTGCAGCGTCTGGCTGCCGAGCTCGATCTGGCCCCGGCGATCGATCCGGCTCTGGATCACGGGCGGGCGGCCCTGGACTCGCGCGTCGAGCACGATCGCCATGTAGTCGCCGACGTGCTTGCCCGTTTCCTCACCGAACTTCCGGCCGCCCGGGCGGTCGAGTTCGAAGGTCACGATGCGCCGGTTCGACATCTGGTCGATCTGCGCCGCGGCATTGATCAGGTTGCTGCCCGTCGCCATGGCCTTGTCGGACAGCGCGTAGAGCAGGTCCATCTGCTGCGCGCCGACCGAGAGCGGCGGTCCCTGGTCCCAGAACAGCTGCACATTGCGTGGCAGGAGTCGCTGCACCTCGGGAAGCTGGAGCAGCGAATCGATGCGGAGATGGGCGGCGGTCGGCACGGCGTACTCCCCAGGAATGGCCAGGATGCCGACCGATGCCGACGGCTTGATGAGGTCCTGGAGGATGTGCCCGCTCACCACACCGGCGGCTGAATCGGCCTTGCCCGCCTTCTTGGCGGAATCGGCAGGCTTCTTCTTGCTGGTGTCGCCGCTGAGCAGCGCCTCGACGCCCTTGGTCGCGGCCGTCGTCTCGGGACCGGCGGTCTTGACCCCCAGCTGCGCCAGCGCGCGATCCATCGCGGGCAGGGCGGCGTCCAGGGCACCGGTCTTGTCGGTCAGCCGAAACTCGAGGTGGGCATTGCGCTCCACAATGGCTTCGGCGCGCGCGGTCTCGGTGATGCCCGGCAGCTCGACGACGATCCGGTCGTTACCGACCTTCTGGATCAGCCGTTCGCTGACCCCAAACTCGTCGATGCGCTTGCGCAGCACCAGGATGGCGGTGTTGATCGCCTCCACGGGATCTGCAGCCACCACGCGCGACTGGTCGAGGCCAAGTTCCAGGTGCATCCCGCCTTGCAGGTCGAGGCCCAGCTTCAGCGGAACCCGCTTGATCAGGACCTCGTGCATCAGACCGTCGGAGCCTCGCTCACGAACAGGCTGATTGCGCGGGATGAGATAGTAGATCGAGAAGGCGATCAAGAGACCGATCACGATCAGGCGATTTCGAAGCGAAGCAAACATCATCACTCGGGCGCCGAAATCGGCGCGTCAAGGTCCGGGTGCACGCGGGCAAGAGCGCCCAGCGCGCGGATTCGATCGTCCTCCAGCTGCCGGCGAAGCGCCGCCGCACCATCAAAGCGGCGGATCTCTCGGAGGGGTGCAATCCACTGAATCCGCACCCACTGGTCGTAGAGGCTACCCTCGAATCCGAAGAGGTGCACCTCCAGCAAGCGCCGCCCATCGGCAAACGTCGGGCGGGGCCCTTGGTTCATCATCCCGCCAAACCGCCCGGCGGGAGTTTCCGCCACCACGGCATACACACCGTCGGGCGGCAACAGCTTTCGCGGCGACACAACCAGGTTTGCGGTGGGGAAACCGACCTGGTGTCCGCGGCCCTCACCATGGGTGACCATGGCACTCACCATGTATCCCCTGCCCAGCAGTCGTTCGGCCTCGGCCAGCTTTCCGCCGGCGATCGCCTGCCGGATCGCCGTGCTCGAGACGGGCGCACCGTCGATCACCACCGGTCCGACGACATCCACCGGGAAGCCACCCGCCGCACCAAGTCGACGGAGCGTCTCGACGTCGCCACTGCGCCCGTGGCCGAAGCCATGGTCGTGGCCAATCACCAGCTCCCGCATCGCGCAGCGCTCCACCAGCACGTCCCGGACGAATTCGTCGGGCTCCATGCGCGACATCGCCAGGTCGAACGCCAGCACCAGCACCCGGTCGAGGCGACTGCAGGCCAGCACTTCCAGCCGCTCCTCGGCGGTCGTCAGGCGGGGCGGCGCCACGGCGGGGTTGACAACCTCGAGCGGGTGCGGCTCAAAGGTGACCAGGACACTGGCTCGCCCCGCGAGCATCGCCCGTCGCGCAATCTCGTCCAGCACCGCCTGGTGCCCGACATGCATCCCATCGAACATCCCGACCGTCACCACCGTACCGGCGCTCGGGCCCGCCAGCGGCGTCATGCCGCCGACTCCAGCACCACCGTCGGATGCCAGCGATCGTCAAGCGCCTCGGCCACCGCCACGAGCCGGCCATCCGCCGCGACGAGGGAGACCACCGCTGCCTCGCCTTCATCGCGGACCACATCGCGCCCGAACCCGACGTCCACCGCTTCGGCGTCGCTCAGCGTGCGCACCGGGAGGTGACCCAGCAGCTGTGCAGGCGCCAGCAGCCGGTCGTTCGACGCCACCTCCGGATGCTCTGCCGCGGCGACATCGAACGAGCCAATCCGGGTCCGGCGCAGCGACGCACAGTGGGCTGGGATGTCCAGTCGTTCTCCCAGGTCACGCGCCAAGGCACGAACGTACATGCCGCTGCCCACCGTGGCCACCAGGCGCAGGTCCGGTGGCGTCCACTCCACCACCTGCACCTGGTAGACACTCACCTCGACCGGCGCCAGCTCGACCGAACGCCCGGCCCGTGCCAGCGCATGACTCCGTTCGCCAGCCACGTGCTTCGCCGAGAACGCCGGCGGCCGCTGCAGATGGCGACCGACAAACCCCTGCGCCGCCGCAATCATCACCTCGCGCCCCGGCCACTGCGCCGGCATCGCCGTCCGGAGCACGTCACCCGTCCCATCGTCGGTCGCGGTCGCGGCCCCGAATCGCACCGTGGCCTCGTACGTCTTGGGCAGATCGGCCAGAAAGCGTGCCAGGCGCGTTGCCCGACCGACGAGGACGATGAGCAGTCCGGTCGCGAACGGGTCGAGGGTTCCGGTGTGCCCGACACTCCGGATGCCCAGTTGGCGCCGGACCACCGCCACGGCATCGTGTGAGGTCCAGCCCGCCGGCTTGTCAATGAGCAGCCCCCCGATCAGGCGGTCTCCTCTCCCGGCTTCAACGCAGCCAGCAGCTGGTTGATCCGCTGCGCATGCTCGAAGTTCCGGTCGAGCACGAAATGCAGCTCCGGGACGATCCGTGTCGTCAGCTCCTTGGCGACCAGTCGGCGGAGGAACCCGGCCGCGCTCTGCAGCCCTTCGACCGCCGCCTCGCGCGCCTCCCCTTCCGCGTGCGGGACGACAGTCACCGTGGCATGCGACAGGTCGCGGGTGACTTCCACCCCGCTCAGCGTCACCATGCCGATGCGCGGGTCGCGCACATCCCCTCGCAACAGCGCGTCGGCGACCACCGCGCGGATCGCCTCGGCAACCTGCCCCGGCCGGTGCGTCGGTCCCTTGCCAGCCATCGCTCTCAGCCCTGCTCGGCGGACTCTGCGAGCGTCCGCTTCACTTCTTCAACACGGAACGCCTCGATCCGATCGCCAACTTTCTGGTCGTTGAAGTTCTCGATGCCGATGCCGCACTCCAATCCCTCGCGCACTTCCTTGGCGTCGTCCTTGAACCGCTTCAGCGACGCGAGGTCGCCGATGTAGACCGTGGTGCCATCGCGCAGCACCCGGACCTTTGCGGTCCGCGGAATCACACCACTCGTCACGCGACACCCGGCGATGGTGCCGACGCGGCTGACCTTGAAGATCTCAAGGACTTCCGCCTCGCCGAGGATGGTCTCCTTCTGCTGCGGCTTGAGCAATCCTTCGAGGGCGTTCTTCACGTCCTCGACGGCTTCGTAAATGATCCGGTAGGTCCGGATGTCGACGCCTTCGCGCTCCGCGGCGGCGCGTGCGTTGGCATCGGGCCGGACATGGAAGCCGAGAATGATGGCACCCGACGCCTTGGCGAGCAGGACGTCGCTCTCGCTGATCTGGCCCACACCGCGCAGGACGATGTCGACCCGCACCTCCGAGGTGCCGAGCTGCGCGAGGGCATCTGCCAGTGCTTCGGCGGGGCCGCCCTGGTCGGCCTTGATGATGATCCGCAGCTGGGTGACGGCGCCTTCCTTCAGCGCGCGCGAGATATCCTCGAGCGTGCCGCCGCGTGCCGAGCGCCGGTTCTGAGCTTCCCGATCGAGCCGCTGGCGCTTCTGGGCGATCTCGCGCGCTTCGTTGGCATCGAGCACGCCGAGGAAGGTGTCTCCGGCGGACGGCACGCCGTCGAGGCCGAGCACCTGCACCGGAATGGACGGGCCGGCCGACTTGAGCGGGCGGCCGCGCTCGTCATAGAGCGCACGCACGCGGCCGGAGAACTTGCCGCAGATGAAGTTGTCGCCGACTCGCAGGGTGCCCTTCTGGACCAGCACGGTTGCGAGCGGGCCCTTGCCGGCATCCAGCGTAGCCTCAATGACCGAGCCATGGGCGCGAAGATCGGGGTTGGCCTTGAGTTCGAGCACTTCCGACTGCAGCAGGATCTGGTCGAGGAGTTCCTTGACGCCCTTGCCGCTCTTGGCGGAAATCTCGGCGCTGAGCACCTTGCCGCCGAACTCCTCGAGCACGACGTTCTGCTGCAGCAGGTCCTGCTTGACCTTCTGCGCGTTGGCCGCGGGCAGGTCGATCTTGTTGATCGCCACGACCAGCGGCACGCCGGCATTGCGCGCATGGGAAATCGCCTCGATCGTCTGCGGCATGACCTGGTCGTCGGCGGCGATGACCAGCACGACGATATCCGTGACCTGGGCCCCGCGGGCGCGCATGGCCGTGAAGGCCTGGTGACCCGGCGTGTCGAGGAAGGTGATCTTGCGCTGCCCCGGCAGCTCGATGTGGTACGCCCCGATGTGCTGGGTGATGCCGCCCGCCTCGCCGGCGACCACATTCGCCTTGCGGATGTAGTCGAGGAGCGACGTCTTGCCGTGATCCACATGGCCCATGATGGTCACGACCGGCGGCCGCGGATGGAGCGTGCCTTCGTCGACCTCGGCCTCGGGCTCGACCTCGGCGTGATACTCCTGCTCCTTGACCGCCTCGAAGCCGAACGACGACGCGATCAACTCGATCTGGTCGAAGTCGAGCCGCTGGTTCACCGTCACCATCAGGCCGAGTTCCTTGAACGCGAACGCGACGATCTGGTTGGCCGGCACCTTCATGGCGTCGGCCAATTCGCTCACCGAGATGAACTCGTTGACGCGAATCCGGGTCTTCTCGAGTGCCTTCTCCTCGGCTGCGCGCGAGGCGATGATGTCGCGATAGCTCGGCTCGTCGGAGCGGGACTTCCGGCGCGTGGTGCCACCCTTCAGGCCCTGCAGGGTCTTCAGGATGTTCGCCTGCACTTGATCCTGATCGATGTAGCTCTTCTTCCCCTTCTTCCCCTTCTTGCGACCTCCGCCAGGTGCTGCATCAGGCCCGAAGGTGCGAGGCACGACGGCGCCAGGCGTCGGTGGACCACCGGGACGCGCTCCCCCAGGTGCACCACTGCGCGCCCCCTGCGGCGTGCTCGAGGAGAAGACGGGCCGCGGCCGACCGCCGGCCCCGCCCTGATTCGGGCCCCGCTGGCCCTGGCCACCACGCTGGCCGCCAGCCGGCCCGGCCGGTGCCGGACGCTGCACCCGCATCGGGATGAACGGCTTGGTCGGCGAGGTCGGGGCTTCGGGAGCCAGCCGCGCAATCGGCGTGACGGTCGGGCGCGATGGCGGCGGCAATGGAACTGGCGTCGGCGGAATGGCCGGCGCGACCGGGGGTGCCGCTTCCTTTGCGGCGGGTTCCGTTGGTGCCGAGGCCGCGGAGGCGGTGTCGGGCGACGCCTCCTCAACCAGGGGCGGCAGATCCTTGAACAGCAGCCGGGCGCGCTCTTCGAGGCTGCGCGCCGGCTTGACCTCGACGCCCGGCGCTTCGTGCGCCAGCGGTTCGAGATCGAAGGTGACCTTGGTGGCGGCTTCGCGCTCGGCTTCGACCGCCGCCTGCGCTTCCTGTTCGGCCACCGCGGCCGCGGTACGCCGGCGACGAACCGGCTTGCCATCGGCGGGGGGCGGCGCGGGCGCGGGCTCAGCAGCCTTGCGACGCCCCTTCTTGGGCGCCGGCGCTTCGCTCGCCTTGCGCTTCTCGCGCTCCCAGCGGACACGAACGGCGGAGACCTGGTCGGGTTCGAGCGCCGACAGGTGACTGCGCACGAAAATGTTCATCTCGCGCAGCGTCCCCATGAGTTGTTCCACGGGTACGCCGAATTCGGCTGCGAGGTCGTGCACTCTACTCTTGACCACTCATCCTCCGTCAGGTCCTGTCGCCCGAAGCGATGGCTGCGAGGATCCCCGCTGCCAGCTTCCGGTCCCGCACGCCCACCGCCATGACCGGTGGGCGGCCCAGCCGCTCACCGATGAGTCCCGCCCCGGGGCCGACGACAATGGGCACCTGTTTCGCCCGCGCCAGCAGCTCCACCTTCATCCGCGCACGAGGAGACAGATCTCGTGCGATCATCACCACATAGCATTTCCCGCGCTGCAGCAACGCCCGGGTGCCTTCCACCCCGGGAACCACCAGGCCGCCATGCATTCCCAGACCGACCAGGGCCAGCGCGCGCCCCACCGCGTCACGCGGCTGGCGCGTCTCCGCCATCTGGCAGTTCCTCGGTCAGTTCGCTGAGAAAGCGGACCAGTTCGGCCACCGTCGGCGGCATCATCCCGGGAATCCGGGCGATCTCCTCCGGCTCGAGGTCGATCACGTCCTTGAGGGTCGTGTACCCCGCCTGGTCGAGAATGGCCACCAATTCGGGGGACAATCCCTCGAGCTGGGCGAGGGCGACCTTCGTTTCGGAATCATCCTCTTCCGTGGGCAAGGCGAAGAGCGGTCCTTCACCACCGCGCTCCAGCCATTCCCGGCTCGAATACAGGTCGATCTTCCAGCCGGTGAGCTCCGAGGCGAGACGGACATTCTGCCCGTTCCGTCCGATGGCGAGCGAGAGCTGGTCCTCGTCGACGACCGCCTGGATGGTCTTGCTGTTGAGGTCGGAGAACACCTTCGCCACCCGGGCCGGTGCCAGGGCCAGTCGCGCGAACCGCTCGGGATCGGGTGACCACGGCACGATGTCGATCCGCTCGCCGCTGAGCTCATTGACCACCGCCTGCACCCGTGACCCCTTGAGGCCGACGCAGGCGCCAACCGGATCGATCGCATCGTCGCGCGAGATGACGGCGACCTTGGTCCGGCTGCCGACTTCCCGGGCGATGCCGCGCACCTCGACAATGCCCTGCTGAATCTCGGGCACCTCGAGCTTGAACAAGGCGATCACGAACAGCGGATCGCCGCGCGAGAGGATCAGGCGCGGGCCCTTGGGCGTTTCCTCGAGGCGCTTCAGCACGGCGCGAATGGTGTCGCCCTGGTGGAAGTGCTCGCGGTGGTTCTGCTCGCGGTAGGGAACGATCGCCTCCGCCTCGCGGAACCGGTTGAGCATGATCACGAACTTGCCGCGCTCAATCTGCTGGATCTCGCCGGAGAGGAGCTCGCCCACCTTGTTCGCGAATTCGTCGCGGATCCGGTTGCGCTCGCCTTCACGCACCCGCTGGATGATGCGCTGCTTGGCCGCCTGCACCGCCAGCCGCCCGAAAGCCTCGCGCGGCACCTCCTCCTCCAGCACGTCGCCGGCCTGGAAGTCGGGGTCCTCAAAGCGCGCTTCCTCGACGCTGATCTGGCAGCTCGGGTCCTCGACGAGCTCGACGACCTGGCGCAGCCGCATCACGGACATCGTGCCCTGCAGCTCGTCGACATTGAGTTCGAAGCGAACGTTGGGGCCGTACTTCTTCATCAGCGCGGCGTGAATTCCGTCGCGCAACAGCTCCAGCAACTCGCCACGTTCGAGCTGCTTGCTGTTGGTCAGTTCCCGGAACGCGGAGAGCATATCCGCAGACGTTGCCATTCAGCCTTCTCCCACTTCCCGTTTGCCGTAGCGCGACCAGTCGACCACCAGGGTCGCTTCCCGAATCCGGTCGAGCGCGAATGTTCTTTCCTCATCAGCCAGGGCCAGCGTGACCCGGGACGCATCCGGCAGGGCAACAATGCGGCCCGTCAACCGCCCGGGCACGCCCATCACCTTCACCCGGACCTCCCGCCCAACGTACCGCTGCCAATGCTCGGGGAACCGTACCGGGCGTTCAATGCCGGGTGACGACACTTCGAGCCGCCAGTGCGGGCCCACCGCACCCGCGGCTTCCAGCTGCCGCTCCAGCGCTCGCGACACCACGGCACAGTCGGCCGTCGTGACACCACGCCCAGGGCCACCCCCACCCGGCAGGTCGATGCGCAGTTGCATCGTCCGCCGACTGTCGGGCCCGGAGACCTGCAGCTCGACAAGCTCGAAACCCAAGTCGGCCACCGCCCTGCGCAGCGACTCGGTTGAGAGGGGATCGGCGATCACCAGACTCGCCTCCGGGGAAACAAAAATGTCGGGGGACACCCGACACCTCGCCAACAGCGCAAGTTGCCCCAGCACATAACTATACCTCCGTCGTCAGGGGGGAGCAACTGGGGGTGACTGGTGACGCTTGACTGGTGGACGAGGGGCTCCTTCGGGTTTACCCACCAGTCCCCAATCACCGGTCAGCCATCACCGACACGAGCGTCCCCGGTAGGCCCAGGTACGCCACCATCCGACCATCGCGCCCGCCGGAGGCCCGGTGGGAGAAGAACTCCCCCGGGGAGGAGGCGGTACAGCGCGAGCTCTGGCTGATCTCCCCGACCCCCAGCTGCCTCCCCTGCTCCGCCAGCGTGCCGCGGAGGTCGACATGCCACGGCCCTTCTCCAACGGGTGTCCCACCAATCGCGCGGACCACCTCCGCGCCGACCTGGTAGCGCGGGCCGCTGATCGCCACTCCCAGGTGCATGACCACCCCGGCCGGCTCGACCCCAGCCATCCGCCGGAGCGTCACCAGCCCCTCGGCGAGGATGTTCCCTGCGGTCCCACGCCAGCCGGCGTGGAGCAGGGCGACGGCGCCGCAGGTGGGAGCCACAAGGTAGATCGGGACGCAGTCGGCAACCGTGACGAGCAAGAGCAGGCCGGCCACATCCGTCCCATGGCCATCCGCCCCTTCGTGGATGGTCCAGCCTTGGTTGCCCCGGTGCCAGAGGACGCGACGGCCGTGCACTTGATGGGCCATAACCGAGCCGGAAAACTCGGGGAAGGCGCCGCGGAACTGGCGCCAGCGTGACATCACTGCCGAGACCGGCGCGGCGGTCCAGAGCCCAAGGTCGAACGGGTTCGCCTGGTCTTCACCTCGACCGGTGATCCCGGCCCTCACGCCGAA
>JANYAG010000266.1 GCA_025361465.1 Gemmatimonadota bacterium | reverse complement strand
CCTGGCCGACGCGAGCGACGCGGCGCAGTTCGCGGAGCTCAAGACCCTGGGCGAGCTCACACGGCGCGCGTGGGCCAGGGACGTGCAGGTCATGATCGAAGGGCCCGGGCACGTCCCGTTCGACCAGATCGAGATGAACGTGAAGAAGGAGATGGAGCTCTGCGACGAGGCCCCGTTCTACGTGCACTGGGACAAGGTCCTCGAGATCTGCGCGCGCTACGACGTGACCATCTCGGCGGGCGACGGCCTGCGGCCCGGGTGCCTGGCCGACGCGAGCGACGCGGCGCAGTTCGCCGAGCTCAAGACCCAGGGCGAGCTGACGCGGATCGCCTGGGAGCACGAGGTGCAGGTGATGAACGAAGGGCCGGGGCACGTCCCGATGCACCTCATCAAGGAGAACATGGAGAAGCAATTGGAATGGTGCGACGAGGCGCCGTTCTACACTCTGGGGCCGCTCACCACCGACATCGCCCCCGGGTACGATCACCTCACCAGTGCCATTGGCGCGGCGATGATCGGCTGGTATGGCACCGCCCTCCTCTGTTATGTCACTCCCAAGGAGCACCTGGGGTTGCCCGACCGCGACGACGTCAAGGCCGGGGTGATCGCCTACAAGATCGCGGCGCACGCGGCCGACCTCGCCAAGGGGCATCCGCGGGCGCGCGAGCGTGACGATGCGCTGAGCAAGGCGCGGTTCGAGTTCCGCTGGCGCGACCAGTTCAACCTGTCGCTCGATCCGGTGACGGCGCTGGCCTATCACGATGAGACGTTGCCGGCCGAGGGGGCCAAGATCGCGCACTTCTGCAGCATGTGCGGGCCGAAGTTCTGTTCGATGCGGATATCGCAGGATATCCGGGATGCGGCGCAGGCGGGAGCAGTCGAGCAGGGGATGAGGGAGAAGGCGGAGGAGTTCCGGGCGAAGGGAGGCGAGATCTACTTGTAGACGGGCTTATCGATCATCGGTCATCGACTATCGATCATCGAACATAGATGGTGAGTCGTGGCCATAGCCACGTGGGGCGCCCGGTCGGGGGAGGGAGACTGGTCGGGCGTTGTCGTCTTTGGCGGGTTGGTGGGCGAAAGCCGGACTCTAGAAGTCCCTCTTACCATTGGCCAGAGGTTGGCATGCCGTGTGCGACCGCAGATCCGACTCGGGAAGTCCCCAGGCACCGGAGTGCGGTAGATTCATAGCCTGTCTTTGCCGGACCCGCCCGAAGTACCTCCGTTATTGAGCGCCGATGACCGACCTGTTCTTTACTGCCCCAATCCTGAATTCCCCGTACGAATACCCCGGCAAGCACTGGGAACTCGATGACACGGGGCAGCCAACCGGGCAACTGATCAATGGGCGCCGGATTGCGTCATTCGTTACGCCGGTTCCCCAGCCCCGCAAGCAGGGCAAGGGCCAGAAGGAACTGGCATTCGACCCACTGTCGAGCGATGCCCAGCGATACGACCCGCGTCCGATCATCAATGAGCTTCGGATCCAGGTGGACCGGTGGCGGGCACTCCCCGACCCCACCAGCTGGCACGTCACGCCTGAGACCACACGACTTCTCCAGCATTGGCGGCACTACCAGTTCGAGGGGGTTCGGCCGTTCTTCTGCCAGATCGAAGCGGTCGAGACGGCAATCTGGCTCGCCGAGGTCGCCCCGCATATCGGCAGAGATGGCCTCCGGTTCCTGAATCACCTGAAGGCGGTTAATCAGGATGCGGTGGGCAACGATGATGCCCGCTTCCTGAGCCGCCTGGCGCTCAAGCTTGCGACCGGAGCCGGCAAGACCACGGTCATGGCAATGCTGATCGCCTGGCAGACCATCAACGCAGTACGCTCTCCTTCTTCGAAGCGGTTTACCAAGGGATTCCTGATCATCACCCCTGGCATCACGATCAAGGATCGCCTGCGGGTGCTACAGCCGTCCGACCCTGATTCGTACTACAAGCACCGCGACCTCGTCCCCTCCGACCTCATGGTCGAGATGGGCAAGGCCAAGGTCGTCATCACCAACTACCACAACCTCAAGCTCCGCGAGACCATTCAGCTCTCGAAGGGCGGCCGCGCGTTGCTGCAGGGGCGAGGACCTGAGATCAGCACCCTCGAGACCGAGGGGCAGATGATTCAGCGTGTGATGGATTCGCTGATGGCGATGAAGAACATCCTGGTCATCAATGACGAGGCCCACCACTGCTACCGTGAGAAGCCCGCCGATCCGGATGAGGAGGCACTGAAGGGCGACGAGCGGAAGGAAGCCGAAGCCAACAAGGAGGCGGCTCGGGTCTGGATCTCGGGCCTTGAGATCGTCAACAGAAAGCTCGGTCTCCAGCAGGTGGTCGATCTCTCGGCCACGCCGTTCTTCCTGAGCGGTTCCGGGTACCACGAGGGGACGCTCTTCCCGTGGACCATGAGCGACTTCTCCCTCATGGACGCCATCGAATGCGGCATCGTGAAGCTGCCGCGCGTCCCGGTTGCTGACAATATCCCCGAAGCCGAAGCCCCGATATTCCGGGACCTCTGGAAACATATCGGGAAGCAGATGCCCAAGGCTGGGCGTGGAAAGAGTGGCGAGCTCGACCCACACCAGTTGCCGGTGCCGCTGCAGACGGCGCTGGATGCGCTCTATGGCCACTACGCCAAGACCTTCGGGCTATGGCAAGAGAAGCAGATTGA
>JANYAG010000225.1 GCA_025361465.1 Gemmatimonadota bacterium | reverse complement strand
AAGATCTTCATCGACGACACCCCGGCCATAACAGTACTGGAGTTGCGTTCAAAGGCGCGACGTTTGAAGAGCGAGCATGACATCGGCCTGATCATCGTCGATTACCTGCAACTGATGCGCAGCCCGGACCACGCCGAGAACCGAGTGCAGGAGATTTCCGATATCTCCCGCTCCCTCAAGCAGCTTGCCCGGGAGCTGAACGTGCCGGTTATCGCCCTGTCGCAGCTCTCGCGCGCCTCCGAGCAGCGCGGCGGCGAACGGACGCCGGTGCTTTCGGATCTGCGCGATTCTGGCGCGATTGAGCAGGATGCTGACGTGGTCATCTTCATCCACCGTCCGGAGATGTACAAAGACCTCCGCGACAAGGCGGAGGAGTCCGGCGCTCCCATTGAGGGGAAGGCGGACATCCTGGTTGCCAAGCATCGGAACGGCCCCACCGGCAATTTCGACCTGTACTTCCACAAGCAGTACACCCGTTTCGAGAGCCTCACCGAGCGGAAGGGGTAACGTGGCGCGAGCACGATCGGCGTGGCGTTGTACCGAATGCGGCCACGACCACCCCAAATGGGTTGGACGCTGCGAAGGCTGCGGGGCATGGAACAGCGTGGCCGAGGAGCCGATCGCTGCGACACCCAGCCGGGGTGGCGGCTCGGTGGCAACGGCGGCGACTGTAGTGCGCCTGCGAGACGTCGTTGGCTCCCGGCTGGAGCGGTGGAGCACGGGAATGCCCGAGCTCGACTTCGTCCTCGGCGGTGGATTGGTTCCCGGATCGATGACGCTGATCGGCGGCGAGCCGGGGATCGGCAAGTCAACGCTGCTGCTCCAAGCCGCGTCGCGACTCGAGGCCGGCGGCCGCTCCGTGCTGTACGCCAGCGGTGAGGAGTCCGCGGAGCAACTGCGACTGCGGGCCGATCGGCTGGGCGACGCCGCGGGCAACGTCAGCGTGGTCGGAGAGACCCGTCTCGAGGCCGTGCTGCAGGCCACGCGCCTGGTCGGTGCGTCGGTGCTGGTGCTTGACTCCATCCAGACGGTCTACACCGACGCGCTCGAGAGTGCACCGGGGAACGTCGGGCAAGTGCGCGAGTGCGCCGGCTTGCTGATGCGTTTCGCCAAGGAGAGCGGCACCGCGGTGATCGTGGTCGGCCACGTCACCAAGGGTGGCAGCATCGCCGGCCCGAAGACGCTCGAGCACATCGTCGATACGGTGCTCTACTTCGAGGGCGAGTCGACCCTCGATTACCGCCTCCTACGGGCGACCAAGAACCGATTCGGCCCGATCGACGAACTCGGGGTGTTTACGATGACCGAAGGTGGGCTGGTGCCGGTGGCCAACCCCTCGGCCGTGTTTCTCGCCGCGCGCTCCGCCGGGACGCCAGGGAGCGCCGTCACCGCCCTGATGGAGGGGTCGCGCCCGGTGCTGGTCGAGATCCAGGCGCTGGCCGCACCCTCTGGATACGGGACACCCCAGCGTGTTTCGACCGGACTCGATCCCAAGCGGCTGGCCGTGATCCTCGCCGTGCTCGAGCGACGTGGTGGCGCCTCATTTGCCAACCTCGACGTCTTCGTCCAGGTGACCGCCGGCGTGCGCCTCACCGAGCCAGGGGCGGATCTGGCGGTCGCGGCCGCGCTGCTCTCGTCGCGACACGACCGGCCGGCCCTCGCCAATGCCATCTACCTCGGCGAGATCGGCCTGGGCGGCGAGGTGCGCCCGATCGGTGGGTTGGAGCGGCGCCTGGTCGAGGCAGCGCGTCTCGGCTTTGATCATGCCATCGGCTCATCGCGCGCGAAGGTAAGCGTTGCCGGTATCCGCCACCGCGGCCTCGAACATGTCGACGAGCTGGTGCATACCCTTGCCGCGTGACGTAGGGGTGATCGTCGTGGCTGCCGGCCGCAGCGTCCGATTCGGTGGCGATGTGCCGAAGCAATACCACGAACTGGCGGGGACGCCGATCCTCCTGCACGCCCTGCGTCCCTTCACTTCCCACCCCGACGTGGCCCAGGTGATTGTGGTGTTGCGAGCGGAAGACGCCGACGACCCGCCGGAGTGGTTGAGGGAATTGCAGAGCGAAGTACTCGTCCTCGTGCCTGGCGGGGCCACACGCATGGCCTCGGTAGCCGCCGGACTCGCGAAGCTCTCGCGGGCATGCGCGGTGGTCCTGGTCCACGACGGTGCGCGCCCGTTCCCTCCCCGTGGCGCGATCGACGAGGGCATCGCCGTCGCCCGACGAGGCACGTCGGCGGTGCCGGCGCTCCCGGTGGCCGAAACGATCAAGCGGGCGGACGACTTCGGGCGGATTGTTGGCAGCGTTCCGCGGGACGGACTGTGGCTGGCCCAAACGCCGCAGGCGTTTCCGCGAGAGGTCCTGCAGCGGGCACACCTGGCCGCAGGTCACGGCGACATGGTTGCGACCGACGATTCGATGCTGGTCGAATTGCTGGGTGCCCACGTCGACCTGATTCCGGGATCGCCACGAAACATCAAGATCACCACGGCGAACGATCTGGCCCTGGCGATGTGGTACCTGGGGCGCGCGTGATGCTTCCGCTTCGCACCGAGACAGACGTGATTGCTGCCGCCGAGCAGGTGCGCATCCACCTGGCAGGCGACGGACTGCTCGCGTATCCCACCGAGACGGTCTATGGGCTGGGCTCGGCTCCTACCCCACGAGGCCTCGATCGGTTGGCATCGCTCAAGGGGCGAGCGCCCGACAAGCCATTCCTGTTGCTGGTCAGCGGAACCGCCATGCTGGACGCCTGGGGGCTGGTGCTGGGCCGGCACGGACGCGCGCTCGCACGCGAATTCTGGCCGGGACCCCTGACCCTGGTCCTGCGTGGTGGGGAGGGGAAGCTCCCCGATCGACTCCGCGGCCTGGAGGGCGGCATCGCGGTGCGCTGGACGTCGCACCTCGGCATGTCGAACCTGATCGCGCTCCTGGGACATCCGCTGACGTCCACGTCGGCGAATCGGCCAGGGGGTCCAGCCGCGCCTGGACCGGAACGGATCAGCGGGCTCTTTCCGGAGGCGGAGGCGAGTGGAGAGTTGCTGATTCTCGACGGCGGCGCACTCGGGAATGTCCCGCCGTCGACCCTTGTTGATTGCACCGGCCCGATTCCGCGCCTGGTTCGCGAGGGAGCGATCCCGCTGCACGAACTCCGGCGACGAGCCGGATCAATGGCTCCCTGATGCGTCGGAGCCCGTGTTGAGGCAGATCCTCCTCGTCTGTTCGGGCAACACCTGTCGGTCGCCCTTGGCTGCGGCCATGTTGCGGCATCGGCTGGGCGCCGTTCCGACGCTGGCCGACATCGAGGTGGCCTCGGCAGGCACGAGCGCACTGTCGGGGTCACCGGCCTCCGAAGGCTCCTACCTCATCGCCATCGAGCAAGGGCTCGATCTCTCGAGCCATCGGGCACGCCCGCTCAGTCGCGAGCAGGTACGTTTGGCCGATCTCATCCTCACCATGAGCCCAGCACAATCCGAGCGCGTCGGAGCACTCGGTGGTGCCGAGAAGGTCCACACCCTTCCTGCCTTTGCGCAATTCCCCGATCCCCGGCGCGAGGTCGACGATCCGTTCGGAGAGAATGTCGAAGGTTACCGTGCTGTGGGGGAGCACCTTGCGCTTCTGCTCGATGCCATCACGGCGCGGCTCCGTGCCGAGCGCCAGCCATGATGCGGTCCGCTGACACCCGGCTGTTCGCACTGCTGGGTGATCCGGTCGGGCACTCCTTGTCACCACGATTTCAGAATGCGGGATTTCGTGCCGCCGGAATCGATGCCGTATACGTGGCGCTGAGGGTCTCGGCCGCAGATATCCCCACGATGATGACAGCGTTGGTCGACTCCGGGGGCGGCGGCAACATCACCGTCCCGCACAAGCAGGCGGCGGTCCTGCCGACGGCAGGGCGAAGCGATCGGGTCGAGCGACTCGGTGCGGCGAATGTCTTCGGGCGCGGCGATGGCG
>JANYAG010000207.1 GCA_025361465.1 Gemmatimonadota bacterium | reverse complement strand
GCATGGCGCCCGATCCGATCATCTTCGCCTTTGCCGGACCGGCGCCGGAAATCGCGCCGGCCGCTGCCCGGGCCGCCGGCGCGGCCGTGGTCGCCACCGCGCTGTCGCACCATCCCAACCAGATGGACATCGCCTCGGTCTTTCCGGGTCTCTTCCGCGGGTTGCTCGATGTGCGCGCGGTCGAGGTCAACGACCAGATGCTGCTTGCCGCGGCCCACGCCCTGGCCGACATCGTGACCTACGACAAGCTCAATCCCGACTACATCGTCCCCAAGGTGCTCGACTACCGGGTCGCCCCGGCGATCGCCGAAGCGGTGGCGCGGGCGGCCATCGAGACCGGCGCCGCCAAGGTGGCGGCCGATCCGGCGCGCATCGCCGAGCGGACCAGGCATTTCCTCAACACCGGACACTTCGAGCTGCCGCCTGCCACCGTCGATTCGTCGGCGTCCTACGCCGACCAGTCGGTCGATCTGCATCGCCGCTACCAGGGTACCCTGGAGATCCAGAGCAAGGTGCCGATCAAGGACGACCACGTCCTCTCGCTCTTCTATCTCACCCCCGGTGCCGTCGAACCGGCAAGCATGATCGCCGAACACCCCGACTGGGTCTACGACTACACCATGAAACGGAACCTGGTCGCGATCGTCTCCGACGGTTCCGCCGTGCTCGGGCTCGGCAATATCGGCGCCCGCGCGGCGATGCCGGTGATGGAAGGCAAGGCGGTCCTCTTTCACACCTTCGGTGGCGTCGAGGCGTTCCCGATCTGCGTTGCCACCCAGGACCAGGACGAGATTGTCGAGATCGTCAAGCGACTCGAGCCCACGTTCGGCGGCGTGAACCTCGAGGACATCTCGGCGCCGCGCTGCTTCTACATCGAGGATCGGCTCAGGAAGGAAACCAGTATTCCGATCTTCCACGACGACCAGCACGGCACGGCCGTCGTCGTGCTCGCCGGGCTGCTGAACGCCTGCCGGTTGACCGGCCGCAGGCTCAAGGATCTCTCGATCGTGGTGAATGGCGCCGGCGCCAGTGCGATTGCCGTGAGCAAGCTGCTCATCAGCGTCGGCGTCGGTGACCTCCTCATGTGCGACACCACCGGCGCGATCTACACCGGTCGCCCCAAGGGGATGAACTGGATCAAGAAGGAGATGGCGGCGATCACCAACCCCGGCAACGTCCAGGGCACCCTGGTCGATGCCATGCGCGGCCGCGACATCTTCCTCGGGCTGTCGGCGGCGGGGGCGGTCACGCCCGACATGGTCCGCAGCATGAACAAGGATCCGATCGTCTTCGGCCTGGCCAACCCCACGCCGGAGATCTTCCCCGACGAGGCCAAGGCCGCGGGTGCGGCGATCTGCGCGACGGGACGGAGCGACCTTCCCAACCAGGTCAACAACTCGCTCGCCTTCCCGGGCATCTTCCGCGGCGCACTGGATGTCCGTGCCCGGCAGATCACCGACCAGATGAAGATCGCTGCCGCGCATGCGATCGCCTCAAGCGTAACCGACGCCGAGCTGTCGGCCAACATGATCATCCCCGCCGCGATGAACTTCGCGGTGGCGCCAAGAGTCGCGATGGCGGTGGCCAAGGTGGCGATGGAAACGGGCGAGGCCCGCCAGGTGGTCGACATGGCCACGATCGAGGCGCGCTGTCGTGCGTTCGAGTATGAGGCGGCGGAACTTGCCCTGGGCGCGGAACGCGACGGCCCCACCCCGGCACGCCGCAAGACGGATCGCCTCGCCGGAAGCGGCGCGTAGCACTATTGCTGCGGCGTGGGGGTTGTTTTTTCACGCCGCGCTCACCCGGAGACTCCAGACAATGCCCCCCGTGCTCAGGCAACTCACCCCGGTGATGGTCGTCGATCGCGTCGAACCCTGCCTCGCCTTCTGGGTCGATCGCCTCGGCTTCATCGTGGATAATCAGGTCCCCGGTCCCGACGGCGCGTTGATCTTCGCCAGCGCCAAGAAGGACAGCATCGAGGTGATGTACCAGACCCGCGCCTCGGTGATCGCCGAACGGCCCGACGCCGAGGCCGAGCTCACCGGGCATTCCATCGCCCTCTTTCTCACGGTCGAGGATATCGACGCCACCGAGAAGGCCCTTGCCGGTGCCCCTCTGGTCAAGGCACGGCACCGGACCTTCTACGGCAGCACCGAGATCTACGTCCGGGAACCGGGCGGGAACACCGTGGGGTTCGCGGCGTTCGGCGGCTGAACCCGGGTTCCTGCGATGCTCCCTGCATGTCGGCCGTCAATTGCACGCGACCGCATATCCAAACAGGTAGTACGCGCTCCCAGGCAGCCAGAGTTCCATGCAGTCACCCAGGTTCCTGATCACCCCGGACGGCCTCCCCCAGTACAGTGTCGTCGCCGTATTCGTGCCGCTGCCAACATAGATTCGCACCGTCTGCCCCTGCGCGATGGTGAACCCGCCCGGGAAGTTGAACCGGTCGTTGGCATTGTTCCGGAGGTACGAGCCGGTCAGGTCAAATGTCGCCGGGGCGTATACCGCCGGGTCGATCCGGATTTCCACCCATTCGTTGTTCGGGTTGAGATCATCACGATTGCCCATGAAGCTCATGCGCGTGATCCCCACCGCGCGCGGCACCGGCGTGGCGCGCACGTCGTTCAACGGATTCGTCGAGAGATCGAGCCCCACCATCAGCTGCGGAGCCTGGCCCGCCTTCCAGAGGTTGAGGCTCACCGCCCCCAGGGCGTTCGCCGACCACGGATCGGTACCAGCGCCGGTCCACCCGAACGGGTCGACATGCGCGAGCTGGCCATTGTTCGTTCCGGTGATGCGATCAAGCTGGAAATGGAGGTGCGGCACCGTGGTGCAGCCGGTGTTGCCCGAAAGACCGATCTGCTGCCCGGCGGTGACGACTTGACCCACCGTCACCCCCATGCTGCTCAGGTGGGCATAGTACGTCTGATAGATGTTCCCGCCAGGCAGGGCATGCCGGATCTGGATACCCAGCTGATTGACGTTCGTGTTGAGAATCGGGCAGAAGAAGTTCGAGGATTCCGCCGTGACCACCGTGCCAGCAGCTGCCGCCAGGACCGGAGTCCCCACCGGCATGAGGAAATCGTAGCCGGCGTGCGAGTCGTAGGTCGCGACATTCTCACCCCAGGAGGTGATGGTGCGGCCGTTGAAATCAATGAACTCCCGCGGCGTGTCGTGGTCCATCACGTTGAAGGTGATCCATTCGGCGGCGAAGGGCTTCTGGAGAAATGGCGCGGGTGCGCCGAGCACCACGGTGACGGTGGCAGTCCCGAGTATTCCTTCGCTTGCAGCGGAGATGACGGCCGACCCCACTCCGACAGCGGTGACGAGTCCCGAACCGGACACCGTGGCCACCACACCAGCAGTGGTCGACCAGGAAATGCTCCGACCGGAAAGGGCATTTCCCTGGGCATCCCGCGGAGTGGCAGTCAACTGCAGCGTGGCGTCCACCGCCAGGTTGGCCGACGGCTGCGAAAGCGTCACCGTGGCCACCGGCACCACCGGGGCCGTGACGGTGACGAGGGCGCTGGCCGACTTCCCGTCGACCGTGGCAGCGACGTTGGCGCTGCCTGGGGCGTTGGCAGTCACAAGACCGCTCGTTCCGACGCTGGCTACCGCGGCGTTGTCACTGCTCCACGACGGCGTCTTGCCACTCACCGCGCTACCGTTGGCGTCCCGGGCCGTGGCGCTCAATTGGGCGGTCTGGCCGGTCAGGAGTGCCAGGGAGGCGTTACTAAGCTGAACAGAGGCGACAACAGGGTCGTGCCCTGTGGTGGTGCTGCTGGTACCACCGGGACAGGCGCTAAGCAGCAAGAGACTGATCAAGGGAAGGCAGCGGCGCATATGGCGGGCTCCACGAGGGTGTGCCCTATATGGCGCGGAAATGGTCGGGATTAGCTCACCCCATCCTCCACCCCCCGGAACTCCACCATTCCCGCGACCTGAAACTCGACTTCAGGCCCTTCCTTCCCGAACCTCACACGGTCGCCGTGCTGGATCGTGACGGGCTCGCCGATCCGCTGACCATTGAGATAGGTCCCGTTCCGGCTGCCGAGGTCGCTGATCATGAACCCACCAGGAGCCAGGTCCATCGGCACCACGCGGGCGTGGAATCGCCCCACCAGCGGGTCCTGCTGCGGATGGAAACGCACGGCGGCCGAACGGGCCCGCCCGAAGATCAACTCCCGGTGCTCGCCCATCGGCACGACGTCCACTTCCGTGGCGCGTGCGCCCGAGACATGCCGGATGATGATCTGAACCATGCGCGCCCCCATGACGGACTGACTGCTCCATCAGGAAGGCGAGAACTGCGGCTGTTTGGGCTCAGGGAGAGGGCTTGGCTGCCTCGACCAGGGGACGATAGGGCACCGCCTTTTCGGGTCGGCCCCAGTGCTCATACAGGGAGATCAGCCGTTTCGTCGTGATCACGGTCCGGGCATGGGTCGGGCCGAAGGTGCTCACAAAAACAGCATGCGAATGGAGCAGCATCGCTTCCGCCTTGGGGAACTGCTTGACCAGGGCATAGTGCTCGCCCAGCACGCCTTCCGAACTGGCGACGAGCCAGCTCCCCGGCGGATTGTACTTCGCGCGCAAGTCGAGGCTCTCCTTGAGCGCCCTCTCCCCGCCGGTGTAATCACCCAGCTTGTCGAGACATCTGCCGAGGGTTTGCAGCGCCGCGGCGATCGACTGGTGGCTCTCCGGCAGCACCGTCCCGCGCAAGGCGAGGATCTTCCGGCTGTAGTCGGCGGCCTCCTGGTACCGCCCCTGGTCGAAGATGAACATCGAGTAGTTGAACAGCGTCCAGGCGTAGGTCGGATGCTGTTCACCGTAGAGGATCCTTCGCAGCTCCAGCGTCTTGACGTAGGCACTCTCGGCCGCTGCCGTCTTTCCCTCGAAATCGAGCGCACCGGCGAGGGCGTTGTAGACGTCCGCCACGCCGACATTCGGCTCCGGATGGTTCGCTTGCAGGACGGCGAGGG
>JANYAG010000206.1 GCA_025361465.1 Gemmatimonadota bacterium | reverse complement strand
GGCGCGAGCGTCAGCTGGTCGGGGCGGAAGTTCAGGCGGATCTCGATCACCGCACTGAAGCGGCGCGGGCCCTGAAGCGCCTCGAGCGGCCCGTGGTCGAGCTGGACATGGACCAGCATCCGGTTGGCGTCCGCCGACACGCCCATCGGTACCGCCACCACTTCAGCCGCCTCATCGATGATCGGATGCAGGAAGCCGGGACCACCGACCCGGAGGCGGACGGCGGTTGCTGCCCCGCCGGCAATCGCCTGCCACTCCCGCGGCCAACCGGATGAAACCGGCTTGGGGAGCGGCGCCGGCACCAATGCCGCCCCCTTGTCACCAAGCACCCCGGTGACCGCCTGCCGATAGAGCGCCGCGACCTCGCGCACATGCCGCATCGCGATCTCGCGCGACAGTCCATCCATCCACCGGGTCCCGAGCCCGACATTGTGATCCATCGCCGCGGCCAGGGCGAGTTTCGTTTCGGGCGGCGTCGCGGCGGTGACCTTGCTCATCGCTTCGCGCAACCGCCAGCTCCAGACCGGTTCCGTCGCGCGCAGGAGATCCCAGTCGCCACCCCACTCGCCGCGACGGACCGGGAGGGTGCTGCCGAAGCGGCGCTCGAGGTGCTGGAAGAACTTCTCGGGCGTTGCGACGACAATCCGGGCGACGCCGCGCTGGGCATTCCAGTGCTTGAGCGTGGCGGGAAGCAGCTGGGCACATTGGGTGTCCCAGTTGTCGTAGGCATCCTGGGCGATGAGCAGTGGAAGGTTGCCCACCCGATGCAGCAAGCCGTCGCGCACGCCGCGGGCCACGATGGTGTCGGGACCGAGTGACTGGGGGAACTTCCGCGAGTTCATCGCGGTGGCGCACTCTGGCGGGAGGCCCCAGTTGCCGGAGGCCGTGGTGTATCCATCGGCATCGAGGGATACCAGCACCCGGGCGCCCTTCGACGATTCCCAGTAGAACGGCTGCTTGACCAGGAAGGATGGCAGCGGCCTGGAGAAGACGAGGTTTGGCGCGGCCAGCAGGTACTTGATCCCGGCGGCAGCGAGGGCATCGACCATCGCCTCGGGCAGGGCGGGGACGTCGTTGATCACGGCAACGGTTGGCCGGACCCCGAGCTCGCGCTGGACCCGATCGAGATGCGTCGTCAGCAACCCGAGCGCCCGGGGGAACGCCGCGGCATGGGGCGCGAGCAGGGTTGCCCCGACCCCGATCCGGCCGCTGGTCACCAGCCGACGCAGCGCCGCAATCTTCGACCCCTGCCCCTGATAGCGGTCGAGCCAGGCCTCGACCACCCAGCCCCCTTCCTCGAACCAGACAAAGCCGGGGTCCCGCTCGGCGCTCTTGATGGCCTGGTCGAGGATGCCGATCCGCTGCTCGCGGACCATCGAAATCGGGGCCGTGAAGCCCAGGTCGAGGTGGGAGCCGGGCACGATGAAGACGGTGTCCCGGGCGGACCCCTGGGCGCCACAGGGCAACCCGGGCACGGCCAGGGCAAACACCGTCCAGGCGGCGAAAAAGCGGCGTCCTGCGGGTCGGAACGTGGCTGGCATCAAGACTCCGGGCTGGTCAACAATCGTATCAGCTTCCCCCGCCGCACGCCCCTCGGCGCTTGGTACCCCCTCCCCCGCCCCTCCACCCCTGCCAGGTCCCTCTCCCTCTCCCCCTCTTGTGTAACTCGGTCCCGGGATGTACAGTTTACCTGCGCGATTGGGTACGGAAGTGACTCTTGGGGGCTTGGCCTTCGTGCCAGCCCCCTCTTGCCTACCACCTAGCCGGTCGCGGGGGCCGTCGGCACGACGCCGACGCCATGCATCGTGAGGCATCGCTCACGAACAACAATGTGGTCGGTCTGTACGGCATGTCCGCACCCCCGATCTACATCCAGCAGGAGTAGGAAATGCGTACAACCGGCACCGTGAAGTGGTTCAATGATGCGAAGGGCTTCGGCTTCATCACCCCCGAAGATGGTCAGAAGGATTGCTTCGTCCATCACTCGGCGATCCAGGCCCAGGGCTTCAAGTCACTCGCCGAAGGCGAGCGGGTTGAGTTCGATATCGTTCAGGGCGCCAAGGGTCCGGCGGCTGAGAACGTCGTCAAGCTCTCGTAATTGAATCGCTGAACTGAGGGTCGCGCCGGTTCCGGCGCATCCTCCGCAGACGGCCGGCTCACCGATAGTGAGCCGGCCGTTCGTGCGTCCGGGGGCTGGCTCCAGCATCGCTGGAGTATGACATTGGGAAAGCCCTGGCCTAGAGGTTCTCTTCGAGCCAGGCGATGAGCGAACGATCGACATCTTCGGCCGGGGCACCACAGTCCTGCGGCATCACTTCCCACCGCTTGCCGGGGCCCATCAGGAACCAGCACGCCGCACCCGCAGGCTCGTTCCGCTTCGGGTTGGCGGCGGCACCTTCGTACGACACAAAATGAAACTCGCGGCCATTATGAAACAGGTGCCGCTGGTCGACCTTGTAAGCGCTCATGGGACCTCGGGGCCGTGGCAAGTCGGGCCTGCCAACGGCTCGGAGCTTGAGAAACAGGGTGGTACTTGTGGCCTCAGCGGCTGCAATCTAGCCGGTTTGCCGCCCAATTGCCTGTGAAACAGCCGGAATCAGGCCTTCCCGCGCTTTGCACCGGCCGATTTTCTGGGCGCCGCCTTGGGACGCTCCGCCTTGAGCCCCTCATCCTTCAGCCGCATCGCCTTCTTGATATAGCCGTTCAGCACCCGCTTCGAGGGCAGGTCCGCCAGGGCGGTGATCCGCCCGAACTGTCCCATCGCTTTCTCGCCCGAACCACCCTCCTTGCCCACCACCAGCGACCCCCGCCAGAAGCCGAAGCCACAGTGCTGCTTGAACGACGCCATGAAGCAGAGCATGCCATTGTACATGAAGAAGAGATGGCCCCACTTCACCGCCTCTTCCACGTCCGGGCAGGCTGCGTGCACCACTTCCCGAAGGTGGCGAAGTATCGGCCGGGCAAAGTCGGCCGACTTGGCGATGTAGGCGTCGAATCGCGGATCACGCTTGCCCATCGGTCCTCCCGGCGAGCCGGCGGTGCTTCCAGTTCCACCACTTGAGCAGGTCGGGCTTCGGTCGCGTGGTGCGGGCGAAGTACACCGCACAACGGAAGACATAGAGCACGCAGGGATCCTGACGGACACCACGCCGCGTGTTCAACTGCTGGTACATCCGCTCGGGGTCACGGCGCTTGAGATCAGCGAC
>JANYAG010000047.1 GCA_025361465.1 Gemmatimonadota bacterium | reverse complement strand
GCCGGAAGCTTGACGTAGGTGGTCCACCCGATGCGTGCCCCGAAGCCGGTCAGCTGGGTGGACGCTAGCGCCGTGGTCGCGATGAAGACGCGGGCCCCGAACACCGACTGCAGGCCGATGTCACCGGGAACGTTGGTGAGGGTGCCGAGGACCGGGAATCGTCCTTCGCCGAGGGCGATGGTGTCGCCAATCCTGGCATCGATTGCCGTGAGGAGTGACGGATCGACGATCACGCCACCTTGCTGCAGCTTCGGCCAGATACCGGCGGGCTCGGTGGTGACACTGCCATAGAACGGCCAGCCAGGATCGACGGTGTTGAGTTGGACGAGGCGCGTGCCGCCGCCGTGCGGCGCATAGGCCATGGCGCCAAGGTCGGCCCCGCTGGCGACGCGGAACGCACGGCCGCCCAGCGTGCGCAGCGAATCGAGCAGCAGCCTGGCGGGGGCGATGTCCGTCACCGGCCGGCGACTCGAGAGCGACAGGTCAGCGCCGAGGAGCGCCTGCGCCTGTTCCGCCACCGAGACCGTCATGTTGTCGGTGAAGGAGTTGATGGCTACCAGCGCGCCGACCCCCGCCATCACCGAGGCGGTCAGGAGGGCGAGGCGTCGGCGCGCGGCGTTCGCCTCGCGCCAGGCAAGGCGCACTACGAAGCCCCAGGAGGTCACGCGGCCGAGTCCGAGACGATCGCCCCGTCGGCGAGCCGGATGATCCGATGCGACAACGCGGCCAACTCGGGATCGTGGGTCACCAGCACGAGCGTGGTATTGAACTCGGTGTTGAGCGCGGTCATCAGCTCGATGATGGTTGCTCCGTTGGCGGCGTCGAGGTTGCCGGTCGGTTCATCGGCGAAGAGGATCCTCGGTCGCGTGGAGAAAGCGCGCGCCACCGCCACCCGCTGTTGCTCGCCCCCGGAGAGCTGGGCGGGATAGTGATGTTCCCGTTCGCCAAGGCCGACCCGCGCGAGCAGGGCATCGGCGCGAACAGCGGCGTCGTCGGCGCCGGCCAGCTCGAGGGGAACCTGGACATTCTCGCGTGCCGTCAGGGTGGGGATGAGCTGGAAGGATTGAAAGACGAACCCGACCCGTTCGCGCCGAAGCCGGGCCCGGGCGTCCTCACCGAGCCCGGCAAGATCGACCCCATCGAGCACCACCCTTCCGCTGGTCGGCCGATCAAGGCCGGCAAGGAGGCCGAGGAGGGTGGTCTTGCCGCTGCCGGACGGCCCGACGATCGCCAGAAATCCGCCGGCATCGAGCGCGAACGTGATATCCTTGAGGACGGTCAGGCGGCGGCCGCCCGAGAGGTACTCGTGGTGGAGGGCATGACAGGACAACATGCGGGCTCCGGCCCGGAGGCGCGGTCGGGTGCGAGTTGTGGTGCGACCAGGGTGCGTGGCCTTCCTGCTATCAGTGGCACTCGGCAGTTGCCGTTCCGGCGACAACCGCACGGCGCCGCCAAGCCCCGTGGCGCAGGCGATACCTGCGACGAAGGATAGCGGAATTTCACGCCGGACCCTGCTGTTTGTCGGCACGTCCATCACGGCGGGTTTGGGACTCGACCCGTCGGTGAACTGGGTGTCCCTGGTCCAGCAACGCATCGATGCGGTCGGCCTGCCGTTTCGCGTCATCAACGCGGGTGTCAGCGGCGAAAGCTCGGCGGGCGCGCTCCGACGGATGGACTGGCTGCTGGCGCAGGAGGAGAAGCCGAGCCTGGTCATGATCGAAACGGGCGCGAATGATGGCTTGCGTGGGCAGCCGCCGGATTCGGTGCAGGCGAACCTGGAAGCCATCGTCCGCCGCGTCGAAGCGGTGTCGCCGCGGTCCGTCATCGTGATTGCCGGGATGGAGGCGCTGCCAAACCTCGGGCGGAACTACGCCGAGCGTTTCCGGGCGATCTTCCCCGCCATTGCGCGCGCGCACCGCACGGCATATCTCCCGTTCCTGCTTGCAGGAGTGGCGGGGGTCGACACGTTGAATCAGGGCGATGGCGTGCATCCGAATGCGGCCGGCTCCGCCCGGGTCGCCGCAAACGTCTGGGAAGCACTCAAGCCGATCCTCGATTCGCTCGCGCGGTCGCCGCACTAGCACTGGTTCAGGGGGTTCCATGTCGGTCTTTGACACCACCCATCAGCGTGCCGCCTGGCTGGTCGCGATCCTCGGGGTCATCCTCCTCATCGCCGTGGCGCCATATGCCTCGGGGCTGCTCGCTGCGCCGCTGCTGTATGTCCTCTTCGGGCCGCTGCATGCCTGGCTGGTGCCGAAAGTGAAGAGTCGGGCCTTGGCCAGCAGCATCGTCATCCTGGCGGCGGTGGTAACCATCGTCCTGCCGCTGATCTGGATGGTATCACTGCTGGTCGGCCAGGCTCAGGATGCCGCGAATGCGATCATCGGGTCGCCGATGCTCCAGAAGCTCGACGCCCTGCACTTCGGTTCCTTCGCCATCGGTCCCCAACTCAGGGAGGCGAGCTCGAAATTGATCGGCATGCTCGGCGGCGGTGCGGTGTCCCTGGTGAGTACGGCGGCCCGCCTCACGCTCAACCTGGTGCTGACCCTCTTCGGGTTGTACTACATCCTGATGGATCCGGCGGCGGCGTGGCGCGTGCTCCGTCCCTTCATTCCGTTTTCGGACGAGAACGTCGAGTACCTGCACCAGCGCTTCGGCGATGTCACCAGATCGACGGTACTTGGCAGTGGACTCTCGGCCGTCATTCAGGGCGTCCTGGTTGGCCTCGCCTTCGTCGTGACCGGGTTGAACGATGCGGTCTTCTGGGGCGCGGTGACGGTGGTGCTGGCGATTCTGCCGGTGGTTGGTGGCGGGATGGTGTTTGGCCCGGCCGCCCTGGTGCTCATGTTTACCGGCGAGGTTCCCTGGGGGATCGCGATGCTGGTGTGGGGCGTCGTGGTCGTCGGGAATATCGACAACTTCATCCGGCCCTACATCTCGCGGCGCTATGCCCAGGTGCATCCGCTGATCACGCTGGTCGGGGCGCTTGCCGGTGTGGGCTACCTCGGCATCGTCGGCCTGTTCATCGGGCCGTTGGCGCTGTCCTACTTCTTCGAGCTGGTGCGGATGTACCAGAAGGAGTACCTGACGGAGCCCTCATGATGGGTGATGGGTGATGGGTGATTGGTGAAGGGTGATGGGTGATGGGGAAGGCCACCCCTCCAGTAGAACGACAAAGGGTGGCGCCCCAATCCGGGATCGCCACCCTTCACCGTCTAACGACCAGCCACTCCGTCGTCAGTTGTTCTGCTTGATCTCCGTCCGGCGATTCGCCGCGCGGCCTGCCACCGTCTTGTTGTCCATGACGGGCTCTTCCTCGCCACGCCACTTGACCGAGATCCGGCCATCGGCAACGCCTTCTGCCACCAGCAGCTTGCGAACCGCCTCGCCACGCGCCTGCGACAGCTTCATGTTGTAGGCGTTGGTGCCGACCCAGTCGGTGTGACCGGTGACGTCGACGTTCACCTCAGGGTGCGCCTTCAGCGTGGCAGCCACTGCCTTGACCGAGTCGATCCCCCCCTGGGTCAGGTCGGCGTGATCAAAGCGGAAGTGCACGATGTTCAGCTCGAAGTTGTACCTCGGCGGCGGAGCAGGGGCCGGCGGCGGCGGAGCCGGACGCGGAGCCGGTGCTGGTGCCGGTGCCGGTGGGGGCGGCGGCGGTGGCGGTGTGCGAACCGTGACCGTCGCCGACGACATCAACTTGCCCTTGAGGCTGTGTGCCGTCACCGTTGCGGTGCCTGCGCCGGCGGCAGTGTAGCGACCGCTCGTCGCATCGATGGTGCCGGGACCGCTGAGCGTGTAGCTCACCGCGTCAGGCTTGCCGCAGTAGGTCGCTTCGGACGTGAAGCTCTGCGTGCTACCCGGAGTGATCGTTGCCGTGGTCGGACGAATGCCGATCATGTCCTTCGAGTGGTCGCAGCCCTTGCCGCCGAACATGAGGGAGCCACCGGCCCGCGCGGCGAGGTAGGTATTGGTCTTGTCCCCGTAGCCGCTGGGCATGATGTCGCCGGTCGCATCAAGCCGCAGGTTGACGTGCTTCGAAACCATCAATCGAAGGCCGGTCATGGCGCCGAAACCAACTCCAGTCTTCTCGATACCATCGGCGAGGCTGTGGTAGCTCCCGCCGGCGCCCACCATCCAACGCACCTTCGTTGCCACCGGAGCGTTGTAGACAACGCCAAGATGGCCCGGCACGTAATAATCTGTCGCAAACTGATTTATGATCGACTTTGGAAACGCGGGTTGATTCGAAATGAGGTCCATTTCGTTGCCTGAAGCGTCGGCCTCGATCGCCCAGTTCTTCGCCACGAAATAACCGATTCGTCCGCCGCCGCCGAAACGATCTCCAGCCTGGAGGTTATCGACGTAGGCCGACGGGAACTTGGTGACCTTCCCGAACCCGCCGATTTCAAAGGTGCCCTTGTCCTGAGCCGCTGCCGGCATCGCCAGCACCAGCAAACCCATCACTGCCAATCTCGTCTTGCCCATCGTTTCCTCCTGAAATTTGCCGGCCCGATCCCGGCGGTCAACCCGTCAGTTCTGGAGCCGTAAGTGCTGACCAGACAACCAACTAACCGAAGCCTAATGAAACACCAAGTCTCCAGGAATGCAAGCGATATTGCCTGCGTTATCGGCCGGAGGAAGTACCCACTGTCAATCGCCGCGCCATGCCGTGCTGGGTTCTCGCGTGGGGGCCGAGGACCTCGCTCACCCTTGCGTGGGCGCCTTGTGACTGCATATTCATGCAATATGCAGAAACCGATTCTGGCGCTCGCCTTCTCCGGCGGCCTCGACACCTCCTACTGCGTCCCCCGGCTGGCCGAGCGAGGGTTCGCGGTCGCAACCGTCTTCGTCAACACCGGCGGGGCCACGGCAAGCCAGCGTGCCGCCATCCGCGAGCAAGCCAGGGCGGTCGGCTCCGTAGAACACCATGAGGTCGATGCCCGCGAGCACGTATTCGACCGATTCGTCCGCTACCTGATCCAGGCCAATGTCCTGCGGGGTGAGGTCTACCCGCTCTCCGTGGCCGCCGAGCGGACCCAGCAGGCGATTTCCGTCATCGAGGTGGCCCGCCAGATCGGTGCGGTCGCGGTGGCACACGGGTCGACCGGCGCCGGCAATGACCAGGTCCGCTTCGACATCGCGTTCCGGGTGCTCGCTCCGGACCTCGATGTCGTGACGCCGATTCGCGAGGAGTCGCTCTCGCGCGAGCAGTCGATTGCCTATCTCGTGGCGCGCGGCCTGCCGGTGCCGCCCAAGTCGGGCGCGTTCTCGATCAATCGGGGTCTCTGGGGCACCACCTGGGGTGGCGGCTGGACCCACGATACCTGGGCGCCGCCGCCACCCGAGCTGCTCGATCCGCCGTCCAGCGCACCGGTGGCGGTCGACGCGATCATCAGCTGGCGCGAAGGAATACCCACGGCGCTCGATGGCATCGCCCTGGTGCACCACGAGATTGTCGATGCGCTGACCGAGCAGGCCGCGCGCTACGGCATCGGCCATGGCATTCACGTCGGCGAGACGGCGCTCGGAATCAAGGGACGGATCGGCTTCGAGGCGGGCAGTGCGCTGATGCTGATCAGCGCGCATCGCGAGCTCGAAAAGCTGGTGCTCACCAAGTGGCAGAGCTTCTGGAAGGACCAGCTCGGGCGGTTCTACGGCGACCGGCTGCATGAGGGCCACTACTTCGATCCGGCGCTGCGCGACATCGAGGCAATGATCACCTCGTCGCAGCGGAAGGTGACCGGTGAGACGCGCATTCACCTCGCCCCGGGGCGCTTTCAGGTGACCGGCGCCAGCTCACCGTATTCGATGATGGATCGCGCCGTGGCGACCTACGGCGAGGAGAACCGGCTCTGGACGGGGGAGGAGTCGAAGGCGTTTGCGCACGTCGGCGCCATTCCTGAACTGCTGGCCATGCGGGCCGAAGCCCGCGCCAAGGGAGAACTCTGAGATGGTCGTGACCACCCGGATCCGGCTCGACCGGATTTCGTCCTCCACCCGCAACGCCAATCTCACGCCGGAGATCATCATCGGCGACGATATCGTCGCGGCCGAAGGATACATCCTTGCGGTGCGCCTGCTGAGTGACAAGACAACGTACAACACGGTCGAGGACGTGTTCGGGCGGATGGTGTCGCTGCGCGCCGGCGACATCCTTGCCGGGACATTGGGCATTCGCCGTGCGCTGCGTGGCTATGCCGGCGACGTGCCCAAGACCATCGCGGTGGGCGACACCATCAACGTCCTCAACCTCGGCGGCATCCTCGGGCGCTGCATCTCGCAGAATCCCGAAATCGGCCGCCCGTTTGACGCTGAAGTGCTTGGTGCCGTGCTGGCGTTTCCCGAACTGGGCGACCGAGTCGGCCGCCCCGCGCATATCCGCGACCGGTCGGTCCCTCCGAGCGACGTGCTCAGCTGCACTGTCCCGGTGGTGTACGTCGCCGGCACCTGCATGAATGCCGGCAAGACAGTGGCCGCGACCGAGCTGGTGCGCGGCCTGACGCGCGGTGGCTACCGCGTGGGTGCCGTGAAGCTCACCGGGGTGTCGCTGATGCGGGATGCGCTCTCGATGCAGGACGCCGGCGCGATCGCGGCGTTGACGTTCAACGACGCCGGCGCGGCGAGTACGCACGCCGGGATGACGGTGCCGGTGGCCCGCGGGCTCCTCAACCGGCTGACCGATCCGCGCGGGGCGCATCCGGACGTGATCGTCGCCGAGCTGGGCGACGGCATTCTCGGTGAGTACGGTGTGCAGGACATCCTGCGCGCGCCCGACCTGATGCGTCTCGGCGCCGCGTTTGTGATGGCCGCCCCGGATCCGGTGGGATGCTGGGGCGCCCTTCGGCTCATGCGCGAGGAGTTCGGCCTGCCGATCACGGTCATCACGGGTCCCGCGACGGACAACGAAGTCGGCCGTGATTACATCACGGCCGAACTCGGGCTGGCGGCGCACAATGCCCGGCGCGATGCCGACGGTCTGGTCGAGCGGGTGCGCGAGGCGATCGAAGGCTGGCGGGTGATCAATGGAGCGGCCGCGTGAAGGTCGCCGTGCTGGGGGCCGCCGGATACGTCGGCGGCGAGCTGCTCCGCCTGGTCCTGCAGCACCCTGACGTGACCGAGGTGACGGCGACGTCGCGTTCGCAGGCCGGCAAGCCGATCGCCGAATTGCATCCGGCGCTGGCGCTGCTCACCAACGCGCGCTTCGGCGCGCATGCGCCGGGCGACACCGCCCGGGGCAAGGATGTGGTGTTCCTTGCGCTCGAGCACGGTGAGTCGTCGCAGGTGATGGGTGCCGTGGTCGATGCCGGGCCGGGGATGATTATCGACCTGGCGGCGGATTTCCGGATTCACGACGGGAAGCTGCACGACCTCCATTACGGTCCGCACCAGGCGCCCGAGATGGTGCATCGCTTCCGCTACGGCCTCGCCGACGTCGTCGGTACCGGGCTGCATGGCGCCAAGGCCATCGCGGCGCCGGGGTGTTTCGCCACCGCGGCCCAGCTGGCCCTGTACGCCGTGGCCGACCTGCCGCTCGCCGCCGCACCGGCCGTCTTCGCCGTGACCGGATCGAGTGGGGCCGGGCAGACGCCGCGGCCGACGACCCACCATCCCGAGCGGGCGAACAACATGTTCGCCTACGGGGTGATGGGGCATCGTCATGAGGGCGAGGTGCTCGAGCAGTGGCGCGAATGGCGCCGGGATCCTGCCGCGCACGCCCGGCTGATGTGCCACTCCGGTCCCTGGGTTCGCGGCATTCACGCCACGCTGCACGTGCCGCTCAGCGAACCGGTGTTCGATCCCGGTGCAGTCGTGCGGCAACGGTTTGCCGGCCGGCCCTTCGTGCGGGTGCTCGACGATCCGCCGGAGCTGACCCATGTCATCGGCAGCAACATGGCGCTGCTCCACGCGGCGGCCTCATCCGACGGGCGTGAGGTGCAGGTGATGTGCGTGATCGACAATCTCATCAAGGGCGCTGGGGGCCAGGCCGTCCAGGCGATGAACCTGGCGCTGGGCACCGATGAGCGCGCGGGACTCCTTGCACCGGGGCCGTTTCCATGCTGAGCGCGACCGATGGACCGGCACTGCTGCCCGTGTATGCGACCTTTCCGCTCCGTGCGGTTGCCGGGCACGGGTCGTGGCTCGTCGATGAAGAGGGTCATGAGTGGCTCGATGCCTATGGCGGGCACGCGGTGGCGAGTTCGGGGCATGCCCATCCCGACGTGGTGGCCGCCATCGCGGAGCAGGCTGCGCGGCTGATCTTCTACTCCACCGCGGTGCCCCATGCCGGGCGCGAGCAGCTGGCGGCAACCCTGGCGCGGCTGGCGCCTGATCCGCTGGGCAAGGTCTTCTTCTGCAATTCCGGCGCGGAGGCCAACGAGAACCAGCTGGGACTGGCCCGACGCAAGACCGGACGGCAGGGCGTCGTCTCGATGCTCGGTGGCTGGCATGGCCGCAGCGTCGCGACCCTGGCCTGCACCGATGGCGCCAAGTACGAAGCCGGCGCTCGCCGCGCCGGGATGCCGCTGTCGCGCAAGGTGCCGTTCAACGACATCGCCGCCCTGACGGCGGCGGTGGATGACACCATCGCCGCCGTGCTGATCGAGCCGGTGCAGGGCTTCAGCGGTGCGCGCAGTGCCACGGTGGAGTTTCTCCAGGCGGCTCGGGCCATCTGCGATCGCACCGGGGCGAAGCTCTTGTTCGACGAGGTGCAGTGCGGCGTGGGCCGTCTCGGCACGTTCACGGCGGCGGAGAGCTTCGGCGTGATTCCCGATTCGATCGCAATGGCAAAGGGGCTGGCCGCCGGGCTGCCGATCGGTGCTGTGCTCTGCCTTCCCTCGCTCGTCGATGACATCACGGTGGGTGACCTGGGGTCGACCTTCGGCGGCGGCCCGGTGCCGTGTGCGGCGGCGCTGGCGAATATCGGCGTCATCGAACGCGAGGGATTGCTCGCCAATGTTCGGCAGGTCAGTGCGCAAATCGCCGGGGCTGCCACCACGTTGCCGCATGTGGTGCGGGTGCATGGCCGGGGATTCCTCCTTGGCCTTGAACTCGATTGCCCGGCCGCCGATGTCCAGCGCGCGCTCTGGCAGTATCGGATCCTGACCGGCACCTCGACCGATCCGATGACGTTGCGCCTGCTCCCACCACTCTCCTTTGCGAGGGACGAGGCGGATCTCCTGCTTCGCGGCCTGCAGGCGGTGCTGACATGAGCAAGCGCGACTTCCTGGCGATGGAAGAGTGGTCGCCCGAGGCGATCGACCATCTGCTCGCGCTTGCGGTTCGCTGCAAGCGCGGCGAAATCGAAGGCGGCCTGGTCAAGAAGGTCCTCGCGATGGTGTTCATGGACCCGTCGCTGCGCACCCGGGCCTCGATGGAGACGGCGATGTTTCTCCACGGCGGCCATGCGCTGAATCTCGAACCGGGCAAGGGGAGCTGGGCGCTCGAGACCGAGCTCGACACCGTGATGGATGGCGCCACCGTCGAGCACATCATCGAGATGGCGCGGGTGCTGGGACGCTATGCCGATGCGCTGGCGGTGCGGAGCTTTCCCAAGGGGACGGACTGGGCGGTCGAGCGGGAGGACCGCACGATCCGCAACTTCGCGCGTTACTGCGACAAGCCGGTGATCAACCTGGAATCGTCGCGACGCCACCCCTGCCAGGGGCTTGCCGATGCGCTGACGATCCGCGAGCACCTGGGCGAGACCGCGCGCAAGCGCTTCGTGCTGATGTGGGCGTGGCACCCCAAGGCGCTGCCGACCGCGGTCCCGGCCAGTGCGGCCATTGCCGCCGCCCATCTCGGCATGGAGATCACCATCGCGCGTCCAGCCGGGTACGACCTCGATCCCGACGACTACCGCGCCATCGAGTCGTTGGCGAAGGGCCGCGGCGGTTCCCTGCAGGTCACCGACGACCTCGCCGGGGCGATCGCCGGCGCGCACGTGGTGTACCCCAAGTCGTGGGGATCCCTGCTGCACTTCGGCACGCCCGACGCCGAGCGATCCCTGCGGGAGGGTAAGCGTGACTGGCGACTGACCCAGCCGCGCATGGGCACGACGGCCGGGGGACGGGGGATCGCGATGCACTGCCTGCCGGTCCGGCGCAATGTCGAGATCGATGGCGAGGTGCTCGATGGCCCCAACAGCGCGGTGATCGACGAGGCGGAGAACCGGTTGCATGTGCAGCGGGCGTTGATGCTGGAACTCATTGGAGACCGAAATGGCTATTGACACCTCGAAGGGCATTGCCGGGCTCAAGGGCGCGCTCCGCTATGTTCGCGCCTACCGCGATCACGTCTTCGTGGTCAAGCTCGGAGGCGAGGTGCTCGCCGACCAGCACCAACTCGACCAGGTCGCCGGACAACTGGCGCTGCTGTCATCGCTGTCGATCCGGCTGGTCGTGGTGCATGGTGGCGGGCCGCAGGCGACGGCGCTCTCCACTCGACTAGGCCTCACCTCGGAACTGGTCGCCGGCCGGCGCGTCACCGACGACGAGACCCTCGACGTCGTGAAGATGGTCTACCGCGGCCTGCTCAGCACCGAGCTGGTGTCGGCGCTCCATCAGCATGGGGTCCAGGCTGCCGGAATCTCCGGGGTCGACGGCGACCTCCTCACCGCCCATCGGCGGCCGCCGGTCCGCGTCGTCGATGACGCCGGGGTCGAGCGCATGGTCGATTACGGCCATGTCGGCGACATCGATCGCGTCGATCCGAGGGTCCTCACCACCCTGCTCGACGCCCGCTTCGTGCCGGTGGTGTCGTCGCTGGCCGGCGACCCCGATGGCAACGTCTACAACGTCAACGCCGACACCGTGGCGGAAGCGCTGGCGATCGCGTTGAAGGCCCAGAAACTGATCTTCCTCACCGGGGCGCCGGGCGTGTTGCGCGATCGCACCGATCCGGCCACGCTGGTCACCTTCGCCGATCCCGATGATCTCGCCGAGCTGATGGCGAGCGGGGCGCTGGCGGGCGGGATGCGGCCGAAGGTCGAGGCGTGCATCCGCGCAGCGACGAGCGGCGTTGAGCGCACGCACATCATCGATGGCCGGGTGCCGGACGCTTTGCTGCTCGAGATGTTCACCGGCTCCGGTTGCGGCACCATGATCGTGGGACGAAAGGAGAAGGCGACCTACCTTGGCGTCGACCTGGCCGACTGAGGTTTCGTTCCTCCGCGACCTGGTGGCGATCCCGTCGATCAGCGGGGACGAAGCCGGGGCCGCGGAGTTTGTCGCGGAGTACGCGCACCGCGCGGGGCTCGACGTCGTTCGCGACGACACGAGCGTCCGCGTCAGCGTGGGTGACGAGGCGGCGGGGCCGACGCTGGTGCTGGCATCGCACCTCGACGTGGTGCCGCCAGGAGACGGCTGGACCCGTGATCCCTTTGATCCGGTCATCGAGGGAGAGCGACTCTACGGCCGCGGTTCCGGCGACGCCAAGGCGTCGGTGAGCGCGATGCTGCACGCCCTCATCGACCTGGCGCACCAGCGCGTCGTGCTCAAGGGTCGCCTGCTGGCGATCTTCTCCTACGGTGAGGAGACGCGCAACGCCACGATGCCGGCGGCGGTGGAACGCGCCGGCCGACTCGACGCCGCGATCGTGGGTGAACCGACCTCCCTCCAGCTGGCGATCGCGCAGCGTGGCCTGATGATGGTCGACCTGGTGGCCCACGGCGACCAGCATCATGCCGGGTACGCCGCCGACGGCCACCACGCAAATGCCATCACTGCCCTTGCCCGGGCGATCGTCCAGCTGGAAGGCGTCGTAGCGGAGCGGGTGCATCCGGTCCTCGGCGTCACCACCGCCACGCCGACGATGCTCGAGGCAGGCGTCTCCCGCAACGTGACGCCCCCGCTGGCCAAGGCGGTGCTCGATGTGCGTTCGACACCGCTGTGGCCGCACGATGAACTCGAGGCCGCCCTGAAGGCGCGGCTGTCGTGCGAAGTGATTGTGACCTCGAAGCGGCTGGTGCCGTGCGAGACGCCGGCGGGGTCGCGATTGCTCGCCGCGGCCAGGCGGATCGCGCCGAACGCCACGACCTACGGATCGCCCACCTGCTCGGACTGGTGCTTCCTCCGGCATCTCGATGTCATCAAGGCCGGGCCGGGCACCTCGCGGCGCTCGCACACGTCGGATGAGTTCGTCGATCTCCCTGAAGTGACGGCCGCGCGGGCGTTCTACGCGCAGGTCGCCCAGGAGTACCTCTCATGAGCCGCTCCGAAACGCTCTGGTCTCCGGGCGCCAAGCCCGATGCCATGATGCTTGCCTATACCGTGGCCGATGACCGCGAGGTGGACACCCGACTGCTCCGCTGGGATGTCATCGGCTCCCTTGGCCATGTTGAGGCCCTGGCCGCAGGCGGGATCATCTCGACCCGGGAACGCGCCGCCATGCGCTCGGCGCTCCGCAGCGCGCTGAAGGCAATCGACGCCGGCACCCTGACCATCGGCTCGCAGCACGAGGACGGCCACAGCGCCATCGAGTTCTGGCTGACGCGGCGCTTCGGCGACATCGGCGAGCGGCTGCATGCCGGTCGCTCGCGCAACGATCAGGTCGCCACCGACCTGCGGCTCTTCCTCAAGGACCGGGTGCTCACGCTGCACGCGCAGATGGGCGGCCTGGCCGAGCGGTTGATCGACTTCGCGGCCGAGCACCGTCGCGTCCTCTGGCCGGGATACACGCACCAACGGGTGGCGATGCCATCCTCCGCCGGGCTATGGGCGGCAGGGTACGCCGAGGGACTGCTCGACGCTGCCGATGCGATCGCGGGCTTCTGGCCGCGCCTCGATCGCTCGCCACTTGGCAGTGCGGCAGGGTACGGGGTGCCGCTGCCGCTCTCACGTGATGCGGCCGCGAAGGCGCTCGGCTTCGAAGGATTCGATGAGGTGGTCACGACGGTGCAGAACGGTCGCGGGCGGCTCGAAGCAGCGGTGCTCTGGTGGTGTGCCGAAGCGGGCCACGAATGCTCGAAGCTCGCCAGCGATGTGATCCTCTTCTCGGCCGACGAGTTCGGCTGGCTGGAACTGCCTGCGGCGCTCTCGACCGGCTCGAGTATCATGCCGCAGAAGCGGAACCCGGACCTGTTCGAACTGACGCGTGCCCGCGCGGCCGCCGTTGAGGGCGACCTGATGACCGTAATGTCGATCAAGGGAAAGCTGGCGGGCGGTTACCACCGCGACTTCCAGTTCCTCAAGGCGCCACTCTTCCGCGGCCTTGATCGCACCACCGAAATGCTGGCCATGCTGGCCGCCGCGATTCCCCGGCTCGGAGTGAACGCCAAGGCCGGGCGCCATGCCTTGCGGGGCGAGGTGCTGGCGACCGATGAGGTGATGCGCCGGGTGCGGGCTGGGCAGCCGTTCCGCGCGGCCTACCGCGAGGTGGCAGCCGAACTCAAGCGGGGCGAGGCGATGCCATCGCTGGCGCCGGCGGCATTGCTCGCCGCCCGGAAGACTCCCGGCGGCATCGGAAACCTGCCGATCGCGTCGCTGCGGGCGCGGATCCGCCGCACGATGCACTGGAACGATCGCCGCCGGAAGAAGTTCGATCGTGCACTGGCGCGGCTTGCCAAGGGAAGCCCGCGATGAGCCAGGAGCGGAGCAAGCGTCACCTCAAGATCCTCGAACTCGTCGCGACGCGACCGTTGCGCACGCAGGAGGAACTCGCCGAGGCGCTGGCGCAGGAAGGCTGGGAGGTGACGCAGAGTTCGGTGAGCCGCGACATCGCCACGCTCGGGCTCGTGAAGGCGGAGGGGATCTACCAGCGTCCCGCGGCCGCGCACCTGCGCGACATCACCGATCCCAACGAGCGGCGGTTGGCGGAATCCCTGCTGTCGGTGGACCGGGCTGGCGACGCCATGCTGGTGCTGCACACGCCGCCCGGCGAGGCGCAACGCGTCGGGAGTGCGCTCGACCTGCTGGCCTGGCCGGAGATCGTGGGAACGCTCGCCGGCGACGATACCATCTTCGTTGCCGTGCGGAATGCCGTCGCGCAGGAGCGGATTCACCGGCACCTGCACCGAATCGCCGGAGTGGGCGGGGCCGGATGATCGAGGGTGCCGGCCTGAAGGGCTAGATGTTCAGGAGCCGCAGCAGGTCCTCGGGGGAGTCGCAATAAAAGTCCGGCGCGGCCATCTCGAGGTGGGCGCGGTCGAACGGTCCCCAGGTGACCCCGGCCGTCCAGGCCCCAGCCCCGCGGCCGGAATGGATGTCGTGTTGTGAATCCCCCACGAAGATCGCCGTGTCGGCGGGCATGCCGAGGCCAGTGAGGGCCTTTTGCACCGGTTCAGGGTGTGGCTTGGCCTGCACCACGTCGTCGGCACCGATGATGATCTCCATCGTGCCGGCGAGCCCGACCAGCGCCAGACCGCGCTCGGCGCCCGCGCGGTTCTTGCTGGTCACCAGCCCGATGCGGTGTCCGCTGTCCTTGATCTTGCGCACCATCGCCACCGCCCCGGGATAGGCGGTGACCATCTCGTCGTGGTGGGCGAGGTTGAATTCGCGGTAGGTGGCAATCCACTCGGTCACCTGTTCGCCGTCGCCCGTCATGTTGCCGAAGACCACGCGTAGCGGCGTGCCCATCCCGGCGAGGATCTCGTCTCGCGAGAGGACCGGGACGCCGTGCACGCGGAAGGTGTGCTGGTAGCTGTCAACGATCAGGTCGACGGAATCGATCAGGGTGCCGTCGAGGTCGAAGAGCACCGTGCGATAGCCAGGCATCCGATCAACGTAGCCACGCCGGGCCCGAACGGAAGAGTAGCGCGGCGATGGGACGGGCGACGACCGGCTGAGCAGGCTGCCGATCGGGGACGCGGATGGCGAGCCATTGGGCATCGTCACGAGTGGCGAGGGCGTCCAGCAGGAGGCGCTCGCCGAGGGTGTGCCCGCTCGCCGCGAAACGGAGCAGCCGATCGAGCTGAGAGAGAACCGAGGCGCTCCGCCGACGGGCCGCCAGACGGGCCAAGGCATGGATGTGGGTGATCACCGCGGGCGGGGCGCCAGCCGACGGGCTTGTCACGAAGGCCGCCGAAGCGCGAGTCGCGGCATCGAGCACGGCGCGCACGTGATCCGCCGGTTGGGTGTGAAGGGGCATCGGCCGAAACGATGGCGGAACCTTGCTCGCGTCAAAGCCGTGGACCACCTGCCACGACTGGTCCCCGGCGCGCTCCAGCAGGAGGAAGCCACGGCGATCGCCGCTGCGCACCTCGGTAGCGACCAGGTCGCGGGGTCCCTCAGGGCCACACGCGACCACGGTCACCGGGACCCCCTTCGGCGCAGCTTTCTCAAGATCTGCTTGTCCCAGCACCGCAAGCCAGCGATCGCTCAGGCTTGCCTTGTGCCGAACATGGTGTGCGATTCGCAGCGCGCGCTCAATCGATGGCGCAGGTGGCCGCAGAACGGCTTCGACCTCGGCGTGTCCCTGGCCAATTCGGAGCAGTCGCCCCTCACGTTGTGCCAGCCGGGTGGCGGTCCAGGGAAGATCGACGTGCACGATGCGCCCCGCCGCCTGGAGGTCGAGGCCCTCGGCGGCAACATCGGTGGCGATCAGCAAGGTGGGCGGCTGCCGACGAGCCCGCCAGGCGTTTCGCATCGGACCGAACGCCGCGAGCACCAGCTCGCGTGCCATCCGATGTGGACCAACGCCCGCTGCCGACCCCGTCACCCACGCGGCCCTATCGCCCGCCGCCAGACGCAGCAGATTGGCCGTGGCCCGATGCCGGGCGAAGAAGACCGTCGGTCTTGCGTCAGCACAGCGGTCGAGCAGTGGCTGGACCCACTCGTCTTCCGAGACGCGTTGCTGCAACAGGGTGGCGATACGGTCGATGTCCTCGAGGGGCAAGTCGTCGGGAGCCTCTCCGATGGCGATCAGGTCCCACATCACAAGCTGATCCAGCGCGTTTCCGGCGAAGCGTCGCAGCAGGGTGCGGGTGGCGCCGCCGGCATCACGTGACTGCAGCAGCAGCGCACGATAGCGGCCGAGCACCGCGCGAAAGGCCGCTTCACTCGAAGCCGCCGAGTCGAGCAACACGCTCGTCAGCAGCCGCCGGATGCCCGGCGTAGAGCTGAGGGTGAGTGTCTCGATCGCTGCGACTGCGGTCTCGGCTCGCTGTTGTTCGGCGTCAGTTGGTGTCAGTACCGTGGCTCGGCGAGCAATCGGATCCTCCGCGGTCGCCGCGGTTCGAATGACCACGCGACGCAATGCACGGGGTGGGACGGGATGCCCGGCCAGACCGCCGAGCGACGGGAGTCCGTCCAACCGCAAGGCGTCGTCGGGGAGTGCGATCTGCAGTTCGGTGATCAGATCATCCAGGCGGTTGACGATCGGTGTGGCGGTCAGCAGGAGCACTCGCCGGCCTGCGAGCCAGGGGGCGATGGTCCTGACTCGGCAGGTCGAGGGATCCCGCAGGCGATGCGCCTCATCGATGATCACGAGTGAAGGAGAGATCGGGGGCACCCGCCCCCGACTTGACTGCTCATGGGTCCAGCAGAGGATTCTGACGCCGGCCCGGGCGGCGGCGGCTTCCCACTGTTCCCGCAGAATGGCGGGAACCAGCGCCACGGCACGCGGTGCTTCACGCGCGGCAACAGCCAGCGCAATCCAGGTCTTGCCGGTCCCGACCGGCTCGGCGAGCAGCGCCCCGCGCCACCCATCCAGTGCTGCCATGACCCGGCGCCATGAATCGACCTGCGATGCTCGAAGAAAGGACGGTGGGCACTGCCCGGAGCGGTCTGGCGACTGCGCAATCGCAATCGCCTCAAGCACCTCGTCAGGAGTCGAATCGACCACGGAGAGGTGACCGATGGGGGGTGCGTCCGGCAATCTCCGGAGCGCTTCAGCAACGATGCGCGGCCAGCTCACTCAATCGAGGGACTCCCGCCGAGCCGGTGTGGTCGCCTGGCACAAGCGAGGTCCGGCTACGGCACCGAGGGCCGCGCGATCGTCGGCGTCGAGATCAAGCCGCTGCGCCACATGATGGTCGAGCGCTTCGCGGACGTCATGGTCCGCGGCGGCGTGGGTCATCGCGGCGAGCACTGGATCGCCGAGCACGTCGGCCGGAAGCGGCACCGCCCCCACCGCGCGGGCGCCAAACCGGGCGCATCCGCCGGACGCCGGCTCGGCGACCAGCTTCGCGAGCGCGCCAATCCAGGTTGAGTTGAGCCAGGCCGTGAGTGCTTCCGCCGAGCTTGCCGAGGGAAGCGACGCGACATAGCAGCTGTTCAGCGGCACCATGTTTCGGCTGGTCAGCGTTGTCGCTCGCAATGCGGGGGCCAGGTCGCACCAGACGACCCGATGTGGTGCGGTGGCCCCGGTCGTGCGAAAGAGTCGCCACCATGGGCCGCTGTGCCAGTCGGTTCTCCGCTGCAGCCTGCCCATCTCACGGCCGAGATAGGTGGCCACCTCGGGCGGAAGTTCAGGCCAGGGCTCGCCGCGGTCGTCCGCTGGCCAGAGCAGGAGGGAGCGTGATTGGGCCTGAAAGGCCCGGATATCTCGACCACGCACGGCACGCCGGCAGGACGCGGCGAGTTCCCTCGGTGGGTCGAGGAAGACAGCATTCGCACCGGTCTTCACGCCGAGCTGGGCGGTGACTTGCGCCGCGAGCGGTGGGTGCCGCGCCGCCAGGCGGGTCAATATCCGCTGACTGCGAGGAGAGCAGGTCGACCAGGTGCGCGACGATTGCCATTCGCGCTGGGGGATTGCCGCGGCGTGGCCCTCCAATCCAAGTCGCAGCGCATGGTCTGGTGGTGGCACTCGCCGCGAGGCAACGATGCAGAGGGGATAGGTGGTGGCCTCGAAGCCGGCACGTGGGTCATCGGTGAGATCGGCCACCCGATGCAGGGTCAGCCGTGTCACGAGTCCAGCCCGCATCGCGGTGGCATATCCGGCCGTGGCGAGCTTGGCCGGCAGCAGCAGCGCGAGTGTTCCGCCGCTGCGGAGCAACTGGGTGCTTCGCTCCACGAAGGCCACGGCGAGGTCGGGAAGATGTCGCCATCCTGGCCCGTCGCCGCTGGTCCACCAGCGATACCGCGCCGAAAGCTGGCGTCGCACGGCTTCCGGGATGCGCTCGGCGCGCACCCACGGCGGATTGCCGATGACCAGGTCGAATCCGCCGTGACCACTGAGCACCGGTGCGAACGCGACCGACATGGCGAATGCGCCGGAGGACGATTGCCGCATGAGTCGGCGCCGCTCGTCGCGGAGCGAGGCCCGTTCACGGCGAAGTGCCCTGATCGTCTGGCGGGTGTCTCGGTCGAGGTTCGCTCGCTCCCCGAAGAGTGATGGCGTGCGACATGTCGCGAGCAGCTCGCGGAGGCGACCCTCGAGCACCTGTTCCTGTGCCACCATCGCCCGAGTTGCCGCGGCCAGTTCTGCTTGCGCAAGGGCCGTCGTGGCGCGCCGTTTTGCCGCACCATGCGCCGATCCGAGCGCCTGCTGACGCTCGGCGAGCATGGCTGCATCGGCAGCGTCGAGGCCACGGGCGAGCACCGGGTCGATCAAGGCGTTCCCACTACGAATGGTCGCGTCGAGATTCGGAAGTGGTGGCAACGAGGCGGCTGTCGCGCCGCGGTGGGCACGGAGGACTTCAAGCCAGAGGCGGAGCTCGGTGAGCCGCACTGCCCCGGGATGGCGGTCGACTCCGAAAAGACGGTGCGTGACGAGGTGGCTGACGCGCTGACGCTCCCGGGGGCCCGGACCATGGAGCAGGCCGAGCATGCCGACGAGGAAGGCCCCTGAGCCAGCGGCTGGGTCAAGGACACGAATGTCGAGCAGTGCCTCGCGCAGAACCGGGTCCGGGTCGTCGAGCGCCGCGCTGATCGATGCCTCGCTGCGATGAAGCCGGGCTGCGAGATGACAGGCCAGCGCTTCGCGCGCAATCGCCTCGACCAGGTCTGGCGGGGTGAAGAAGGCCCCCTCACGTCGCCGTTCCGCACCATCCATCACGCCCTCAAAGACGCGCCCAAGCAACTCCGGTGTCACACGACCGTCATCGATGTCCCGATCAAGCGAGACGTCCACTCGATCAACCAGCGCCGAAAAGGCATCCCGCCAGTAGTCGGCGGGGAGTCGCATCGACCAGCGCCGCTCGAGCGGATGCGGCTCGAACAACCCGCCATTGAGGAACGGGATGGCACCGAAACCACGGGCGAGTCTCGAACGCGCCGCGATCGGGAGGTTGAGCGTCCCGAAGAAGAGCGGATGGAGGAGATCCCTGGTCGGATCACGCCGCGCAGCGAGACAACGTCCGAAGGACTCCGCCAGGAAGCGCGGATTGCCGTCGAGCCATCCCTCGGCTTCCACAAAGCGGAGGAAGAGCAGCCGCGTCAACTGCGTCAGCGCCCACCCGCGCCGGTCTTCGAGCGGAATGTGCAAAGGGAGCGACCCCGTTGCGCGTTCGACCAGCGCGTGCAGCAGGCGGAAGGTGCGTCGCCCCACCGCGTCAAGGTCGATCGCCTCGGCGAGCCCAATCGCGCTCGCCAGGGCGTGCTCGTGACCGAGAGCAGCTCTCCGTACGCGGCGAAGCAGCAGCGAACTGTGCTCGGTGCCGGAGGTGGTCGCGACGCGAACAGGTGTCATGGTGACGGCAATGCTCAGCTGACCGGTGACCCCGTCTGCTGCCAGCAGGAGTCCCAACGATCCCCGGCGAGCGAGCCGCCGTGCCTGGAGCCGCGCCACGCCAGGGCGTGCCACCACACTCCAGACCGGAATCCCCGCCAGAGTGCCGACCTCGAGCGGCGCGCCGGGCAGCGAGGTTGGCACCGGGACGATACATGCCGCGCCGCCGAGTCGATGTACGAGCGCGGCATGGCAGGCGGCAACTGCTGCTGGATCTGCGCGGGAGGTGGGCACGGCCGATGATGATCTCGCGTGCTGCCTCCCACCGGCACGATCGACCACAACTCGGCACCGATCACCGCAATGGGGCGCAACGAAGCCGCCCACCATCGGGTTCCGATGATGGGCGGCAGGAGCTGCTCGACCGGTGTCGCGCTACTTGATCGGCGTCACCGTCACACCATTGGTTGACACCATCTGGATCGGGGCGGGAGCACTGGGGATCGACATCGTCATGTTGGTGGTGCTCTCGGTGGAGGCCTTGAGCGCCGGTCCCTTCGACCCGATCGTGATGTGATTGGTTCCCTTCGACGTGCCACTGACATCGGCCATCCCGCCACCGATCGTCATGGTGCCGGTAAAGGCATTGTCGAGCACCATCGCCTCGCCCTCCTTGGCGATCGCCTTCCATTGCCGAACCTGCGTCGAGGTGCCCTTGCCGATCGCGGTGGTGGTGTCGGTGGTGACGGTGTCGGTCCAGTTGTCACCGACCTTGGGCCCGGTGCGCATCTTGTCGGGGTAGAGCAGGGCGACGCCGGCGTAGACAAATCCCATTCCCGGTGACGTGCCCATTGCCCCGGGAGTCAGCGGCTGAAGCTTGCCGGCCACGATCGCGAGGTCGAGCACGGTGCCATTCGGCACTTTCATCATCGCGGGATCGACGGCGTCTGGCAGCCCGACCGCGTCGAGTGTCGTCGAGTCGATCACCACGTGGAGCAGCTGTTGCCCGGCGGAATCGCGCGTCGTGATCGACACCCACGAGCTCGAGGTGAGCTTGATGTCGATCGCCCCCTGTCCGAGCGAGGTCATGTCCATCTGCTGACCCGACTTCACCTCGATCTTGTAGCGGAGCGGTTCAGCCGGGGTACCCAGCACACCAAGGGCAGCGGCAGCAAGCAGGATCCGTGGCAGCATGTGGTCCTCGATGTGGTGCGCGCCGGCCTACCGGCGCGCGGAGACGGTGACCAGCTCGGCTTCGAGGGCATCGAGTTGACGCCCGATGTCTTCGGCATTTGCCTCGGTGAGCGGCTGGGTGGCGCGGTCGGTCATCAGGAGTGAAGCCACCAGGGCATCGGTGTAGCCCACTACGGCGGTGGCGATGCCCAGATCGACGATGCCGTTCACCCGCAGGAAGACAGTGACGGAACGGCGCGGTCGCATCGCGGCGATGCCGGCCCCGATATGCTTGATCAAGAGGTACCGCAGCTGCTGCAGTTCGTCCACCACTTCACCGGCGGCGAGGCCCCGGGCGGCAGCGGTGCGCCCGTAATGCTCGGTCAGGCGCAGCCAGACCGTCTTGGCTTCGCCACGCATTGGGCCTAGCATTTCAACCAGGGATTCGATCAGGAGCCGGAATTCGCGCTCGACCAGCTCGCGGGGGATGCTGCGGGAGCCGGCACGGTCGCTGAGCCAATCGGCCCATTCAGTGACCATCGCGTCCCGGGCATCGAGAATGGCCTTGCCGGCTGCCATCTGGGTCGGGTGAGAAGTGTTCAGCCGCCGTCTCCTTCAGAAGATTCTGGGGACAATCGTAATCGGAGCCGCGATGCATCCCAAGCTGATCCTTCCTGCCCGGCTCACCCCCGGATCCCGGGTCGCCCTGGTGGCTCCTTCGGGGCCGCTGCCGGAGTCCAGCGACGTCGCCCGGGCCTCGGAAAATTGCCGCCTCCTCGGGCTCGAACCGGTCGTGATGCCCAATTGCCGGAAGAGCTGGGGGTATTTCGCCGGCACCGACCAGGAACGCCTCGGCGACCTCAGCGCCGCCCTCTCCGATCCCGCCTTCGCCGCCGTCTGGTGCCTGCGCGGTGGCAGCGGCATGAGCCGGATCGTGAGCCGCCTCGACTTTGCCGGGTTCGCCAGGCACCCGAAGGTGGTGGTTGGATATTCGGATATCACGGTGCTGCTGCTGGCGCTCTGGACGAAGACCGGCGTCGTGTCCTTTCACGGCCCCATGGCGCGCGCCCGTCTCACGGACTTCTCGCGTGATCTCCTCGCGCGCCTGCTCGGCAATGCGGTTGCCGCTGGCGATCTCGACCGTGACGCCGCCGGCGCAGACGCCGAGCCGGTGGTCACCATCAGGCCGGGGACCGCTCGCGGCCGGTTGATTGGTGGCAATCTCTCGCTGCTGCAGACACTGATCGGCACCGCGTACTTTCCCGATCTCGACGGTGCAATCCTCTTTCTCGAGGACGTGCATGAAGCGATCTACCGGATCGACCGGATCCTGGCCCATCTGCGTCTTGCCGGCGCGCTGGATCACCTCGCCGGGGTCGCGATCGGACGGGTCACCGAGATTCCGCCCAGTGCCGGTGACGAGGTCTTCGGGCTCGCCGGAGTCTGGCAAGAGTACTTCGGCGCGCTCGGCATTCCCGTCGCGTCGGGATTTCCGTTCGGTCACATCGACTCGCAATGGACGCTGCCGGTGGGCGTGATGGCGGAGCTCGATGCCACGAACGGGCGATTGACGCTGCTGGAGACGGCGGTGGCGTAGCAGCGGCGACCAGGTGCATGTGTCACTGCCCCTATCTTCCAGCCATGGCCACCCCACTGCTCACCCACCACTCCCTCCCCGGCGCGCTCGGACCGATCCTGGTGGACGTCCGCGCCTCCACGCGCGACGTTGCCATGCCTGCGGTGCTGATTCACCACGGCTTCAAGGGATTCAAGGACTACGCCCTCCTGCCGCCGTTCGCGGAGCGGCTGGCGCGCGCCGGCTTCATGGCGATCACCGCGTCGGTGAGCGGCTCGGGCGTCGATGCGTCGGGAGAGTTCACCCATCTCGACCGCTTCGCCGTCAACACCTACACGCGGGAACTTGACGATCTCGGCGTGGTGATCGACGCGCTCGATCGAGGCGTGCTCGGCACGGCCCGGCCGACATCGATTGGAGTCGTGGGACATTCGCGCGGTGGCGGCATGGCACTCTGCCTCGCTCGCGAGACGCCCCGGATCGGCGCGGTCGTCACCTGGGCCGCCATCGGTACCGCACGCCGCCATACCGAGCAGGAAGTTGCTGCCTGGCGAACGGCGGGCACCATCGAGATCCTGAATCAGCGCACCCGCCAATACCTGCCGCTGGATTTCGAAGTCGTGGAGGATTACCTCACGCACGAACACGGCCGCTTCAACATCCCGCTGGCGGCGGCGACGATCGCCCGACCCTGGCTGCTGATTCACGGCACAGCCGACGAGACCGTGCCGTGGAGCGAAGCGCGCGCGCTCGCGGAATCCGCCACCGACCCGCGCTCGGAAACACTGTATCTGGAAGGCGCCGGGCATACCTTTGGCACGGTGCACCCATGGGCAGGACCGACCGCCGACAGCGAGCGGGTCTTCGACGCCACGGCGCGCTTCCTGTCCCGACACCTGGAGTAGTGCGATGCCGCTCTTCGATTTTCACTGCACCTCATGCGACCGGGTGTTCGAATCGCTGGTCCGTGGCAGCACGCCGGTGGCGTGCCCGGACTGTGGCGACGCCAGCGTGGAGCGTCTGCAGCCGATGCCGGCGCGTCCCGCGAGTCGGCATGGCGAAGCACTCCCGCTCGCCAAGCGATCAGGCCCGCCCAGCGGCGGTTGTTGTGGCGGAGGTGGGTGCTGCCATTGAGCGTGCTCGATGCCTTGCTCGATGCCCTCGCTTCGCGCCAGCCACGTGTCGTCACCGATTCCGGCCGTCCCGAGGCCGCCGTGGCGCTGCTGCTTGCCCCTGATCCGGATCGACTGCTCCTGATTCGGCGCGCCGACCGCGTCGGCGATCCCTGGTCAGGCCAACTGGCACTCCCCGGCGGGCGTCGCGACCGCGCCGATGCAGACCTCCTCGCGACGGCCATCCGCGAAACCGAAGAGGAAGTCGGTATCGTCGTCGATCCGTCGGCGCACCATGCCACCCTCGACGACCTCGCCCCGGTCATTGCGGCGCTGCCGCCGATCCTGGTGCGCCCGTTCGTCTTCCGGGTCGAGCCGCAGGCCGGCCTGCGATTCAGCCACGAAGTGACGTCGGCCACCTGGGTGACGCTGGGCGCGCTGGCGGCGCCGGGGGTCTACCGGGAATCGGAAATCATGGTCCGGCAGGAGCCGAGAATCGTTTCGGGTTATCACCTCGAAGAGGGGCTGCTCTGGGGGATGACAGAACGCATCCTGACGCCAGTGATCCGGAGCTGGGAATCCCTGATGTTGGGAACTCGTTGACATTATGCAAGGCAATCTTATTCTTTAGGGATGACTAAACTGGTCCACCCGGACCTCTCCCGCTCGGTTGAGGACTACCTCAAGGCGATCTACCAGCTCACCGAGCACGGGGAACCTGCGACCACAACCGGGATTGCCGAGGCACTGGCGATTGCCGCCCCTTCCGTGACCGGCATGGTCAAGCGCCTCGCGGAAGCCGGGCTCCTTGAACACCTGCCATACAAGGGCGTCACCCTGACCGGCGATGGCCGGCGCGCGGCCCTGCGCATGCTGCGGCGTCATCGGCTGATCGAGGCCTACCTGGTGCGTGCCCTCGGCTACACCTGGGACAACGTGCACGACGAGGCCGAGCGGCTCGAGCACGCCGTCTCCGAGGACCTGATCGAACGGATGTCCCGCGCCCTCGGCGACCCGCACTTCGACCCTCACGGTGATCCGATCCCGATGGCGGATGGCACCATCGCCGACGTCGCCACGTTGGCGCTCACCGAGGTGGCGGTGGGTGAGACCGTCACCATCAGCCGAGTCGAGTCGTCGTCGGCCGAACGATTGCGCTGGCTCGCCGATGCTGACCTGGTGCCGGGCACTGAGATTACCGTGCTCGAACACCAGCCGTTTCTGGGGCCGGTCATCCTGAAGCTCGGTGCCGAGCGCCGCATTGTCGGTCACGAACTCGCGCTTCAGCTGCATTGCGTGCGGGAGCGTGCGCCATGAGCGTTGCGCCGCTTACTCCCACACCTGACGAGCACCAAGGCTGGCGCCTTGCGCGCACGCGGCCTTCGCTGGCGGAATCGCACCGCAGCATTGAGGTGCCCCCGGGTGCGGTGACCTGGCGCAAGGCGCTGGCGTTCGTGGGTCCCGGCTACATGGTCGCGGTCGGGTACATGGATCCGGGCAACTGGGCCACCGACCTCGCAGGCGGCTCGCGGTTCGGCTACACCTTGTTGAGCGTGGTGCTGCTCTCGAACCTGATGGCGATCCTGCTGCAGGGGCTCGCCCTCAAGCTCGGCATCGTGACGGGGCGAGACCTCGCGCAGGCCTGCCGCGACCACTTCTCGCGTCCGGTGTCCCTGGGGTTGTGGCTGCTCTGCGAAGTCGCCATCGCGGCGTGCGACCTGGCCGAAGTGATCGGTTCCGCCATCGCCCTCAACCTGCTCTTCCACATCCCGCTGTTCTGGGGCGTGGTACTGACCGCCGGCGATGTCTTGATGATCCTGCTGCTGCAGAACCGCGGCTTCCGCTGGCTCGAGGCGGTGGTGATCGCGCTGGTCGCCACGATCGGTGCCTGCTTTGCCGCCGAGATGATGCTGTCCAAGCCGGACATGGGAGAGGTGCTGGCGGGACTGATTCCATCCGCCCAGATCGTGACCGATCCTGCCATGCTCTACATCGCCATCGGGATTCTTGGTGCGACGGTGATGCCGCACAACCTCTACCTGCATTCCTCAATCGTGCAAACGCGCAATGTCGCGGAACATCCGGAGGCCCGGCGGGTCGCGATCCGTCTGGGCATGCTCGATTCCACCGTGGCGCTGCTCCTGGCCTTCTTCATCAACGCTTCGATCCTGATCCTCTCGGCGGCGACCTTTCATGGCACCGGCCACCAGGATGTCGCCGAGATCGGCACCGCCTACCAGCTGCTGGCGCCGCTGCTCGGGACCTCGGCGGCGGCAATCCTCTTTGCCGTCGCCCTGCTCGCGTCGGGTCAGAACTCCACCATCACCGGCACGCTCGCCGGCCAGATCGTGATGGAGGGCTTCCTCGACATCTCGTTGCCGCCCTGGATGCGCCGCCTGATCACCCGTTCGATCGCGATCATCCCCGCGATCATTGTCACCTATTTCTACGGCGAGCGCGGGATCGGCTCCCTGCTGATCCTGAGCCAGGTGATCCTGTCGATTCAGCTCTCGTTCGCCGTCGTTCCCCTGGTGATGTTCACGTCGTCGAAGCGGAAGATGGGTGAATTCGTCAATCGGCCAGCGACCATCGCACTGGCCTGGATCGTGGCTATCGCAATTGCCGGCCTCAACGCCTACCTCCTGCTTCAGGTCACGCGGCAATGGCTCGCGTGAACGCGCTGACGTGGCTTCTCGCGCTGGCCCCCTGCGCCGGGCTGGTGGCCCAGCGCCCCACCCTCAAGCCGATCGATACCGATCGCCCGGATTTTACCGATGGCACCGGGATCGTTCCGCGCGGCCACAGCCAGTTCGAACTGGGATACACGCGCACCTTGGGTCGATCCGACACCGATGCACCGCGAGTGCAGCAGACCCAGGAAGGACTGTTCCGAATCGGACTGTCCCGGCAGGTCGAACTCCGCCTGTCGCAGAACTTCGTCACCATCACGCCGAACACGCCGACACCCCGCTCCCTGACTGGATTCGATGATCTTGGCATCGGCACCAAGGTCGCGCTCGCGGAGCAGCACGGTGCGATCCCGTCGCTCAGCGTCGAGGCGGGCAGCCGTCTCCCGACGGGCGGGCGCGATGTCGCTGCCCGGAAGTTCCTCCCGAGCGCGGCGATGCTGTTTGGCTGGGAAGGGGAAGGGCGCTGGTCCATGGGGAGCGAACTCGCGGGCGAACGCACGCCGGATGACCACCTGCAGCTCGACGGTTCCGTGTCGGTGCAGTACGCTCCGATGGAACGGCTGCAACTCTACGGGGAGTGGTACACCTTCCAGCCGGTCAACGCTGGGGCTGGCAACGCGGGCGAGCACTACGCCAACAGCGGCGTCCTCTACCTGCTATCCAATGACGCGCAGATCGATGCGCGATTCGGAGTCGGGCTCAACCACGCGGCCAGCAAGTCCTACTTCGGGGTCGGATTCTCCTTCCGCCGCTGATCATCTGCTCTGCTCGATCTGGTGGGCGTGTCGTTCGCCGTGACGCGCTGCCAGCAGGAACCACTGCCCGACATCAAGCTGGCCCAGGAGCGGGTGCTCGGCGTGGTGCGCCCGCCAGTCGACATCGAGCGTCCGCGCCAGGTTGATGGTGGAGACGCGGCGGTCGCGAAAGATGCCGAACGCCTTTTCCCCGAAGCGATTGCTGGGAAGCGCGAGGTCCGGTGCCTTCCATTTCCTCACGACGGTTCCCACCCCGTCAACGAGCGCATCCTTGTCCTCCGTGCGCGCGTCACTTGGCGGTTCGGCCGCGGCGCTGGTGACCTGGCGATGCACCCCCCGCTCGACCACGGCGAGGTGCTCCACAATCTCCAGCGGCGACCAGGCATCGGCGGCAGGGCGGCGGGTGAGCTCCTCCAGTGTCATCCGGGCCACGAGGCGTTCGATCTGGTCGAGATTCGCTTCCAGGGCGGCGAGGACCGTGGCGTGGTCGAGGGGGGGCATCGAGTTCCTCGGGATGGTGAATGGGATCAACCAATCTAGCGGCGGCGCGAAGCCGTCCCACTGCTGCTTGGTCCAGTATAGCTTCCTTGGATGACCAATCCGACAACGCCCCCACAGGACGCCACCAAGGCGCTTGGTCGAGTGCTCATGGATACGCTTGCCGCCGGCTGGAGCAAGGGCCGGGTGGATACCATGCTCGAGGTGTTCAGTCCGGCGGCCGTCTTCATCGAGACGCCCTTCACCGCGCCCAGGGCGGGAACCGAGGCGATTCGGGAGTGGGCCAACGACATTCCCTACTACCAGTCGGACGCGACCTTCTCGACCGGTGAGATCTACGTCGCCGGGCCCTGGTTCTCGACCGAGTTCAAGCTGGTTTTCCGGCGCCGCACCACGGGGGAGTGGGTCGAGGCCCGCGGCGCAATATTCGCCGAGACGGACGGCGCCCTGATCAGCGAACTTCGGATGTACTGGCACCGCTGGAACGGCGGACGCGAGACCTCGGTCTCCTGAGGCCAGCTGCCGTCCCCGGGCGAGTCAGCAGTGTCCAGCCGGCCGGACACTGCCCCAGGTAGTCAAATCGCAAGCGATTGCTGGGTAACACGTTGGCCGTGGCACGGATCTGGATATGTGATACTGTGCTTGTACCACGTTTCTTGGCCGAAGGCACGGAGGCCCCATGTTCACGCTGCTTGCTGCGCTCCTTTCGCCGATCCAGGGTCCGGGCGCCACCCCTGTCCCATTGGCCGGTGGCGCTGAGCCCACGTCGATCCGCATCACCCTCAACAATGGGTCGCGGTTCGGCTCGGGCGATCGGGTCCGGGTCCAGGTCGAAACGGGTGACGACGGCTACCTGATCGTGCTTCGCGTCGATACCGACGGACACATCAGGGTGCTCTTTCCCATCGATCCGGATCTCGATCCATTCGTCCGGGGTGGCCGCTCGTACGAACTCCGGGGCCGCGCCGACCGGCAGACGTTCCTCGCCGACGAGCACAACGGTACCGGGGTGATCTACGCCGCGGTCAGCCGCGAACCGATGAAGTTCCGCGATTTCTCCGTCGGGGGGCACTGGGACTACGATGTGCTCCGGCTGAGCGACAGCGAGAGCGATCCCGAGCCGGGGCTGTCGCGCTTCGTGTCGCGGATGACGGACAACGGGCGTTTCGACTATGACATCGTGAATTACACCGTCACCGGGCCATACATCGCCTCGGTCGGTGGCGCCTATCCCGCGACGATCTACGGCAGCTATGGCAGCAGCGGGATTGGGTACGATCCGTACTGGAACTGCCTCGGGTGCCGCTGGGGATATAGCCCGTTCGGGGCCGGGATGAGCTTCGGATATGGTCGCTACAGTCCATTCTATGATCCATGGAACTACAGCAGCTACTACGACCCGTACTTCTATGACCCTTACTACTACGGGTACGGATACGGCAGCTATCCGGGTTCGTACTGGCGCTACCCAGGCCAGAGCCTTCCGTACACCGTGATCAACCTGCCGCGCCCGCACATCCCCAGCACGGAGTACGGGATCCGTTCCCGGGTGCGGCCGACCATCCCGGTGCTGGGCGGCGACCTGACCCGGCAGGCGCGGACCGGGCCTGTGGCTGGTCGCGCGACTCCGGCCGCGAATGGTGACCGGCCGTCGACAGGCACGTACGCCGGCGACCGCGCCCGGCCACCGGCTGG
>JANYAG010000135.1 GCA_025361465.1 Gemmatimonadota bacterium | reverse complement strand
GTCCGCGGCCCCGCGGTCGCCCGGCAGCTGCTGGCCACGCAGCCCGGGCTGGTGGGGGCCCGGATCGCCTGGCAGCCACTCCATGTCGAGGTGGCCGCTGACAGCTCCTTGGGGCTCATTTGGGGCGTCATCGCCCTCGATCGTGACACAGGGGCCACCCGGACTGCCGTTCCGCGGTTGGGGCGCTTCCTGGCTGCCTGGCGGCGGGATGGTGCCAACTGGAAGCTCGAGGCGCTGGCAGTCAACGGTGTCGTCCCGGCAGCTGAGGCGCGCTGGGTGGCTGGGCTGGGACCGACCGACCTCCCGGCCCTGAGCAGCACTGGCCCCGCTGGCCGCTTCGTTGCCGCCGACTCGGCCTTCGCCGCCCGAGCCGGGGCGAAAGGGGCAGCTGCGGCCTTCGCCGAGTGGGCGGCGCCCGACGCGGTCACCTTCGCCGCATCCGGCGAGCTGAACCTTGGGCCGTCCCGGATTCGCGACGCCCTCGCCGGCGACCGGTCCAACTGGAGATGGGGGGCGGTCGCCGCCGGGGCGTCAGGCGACGGCTCACTTGGCTGGACGGTGGGGCAGGCGATCATCACGTCGAAGAACGCCGCGGGCCAGCCTGACGTCTACCGGGGGAAGTACCTGACCCTCTGGCGCCGCCTGCACGACGGGAGCATCCGCTTCATCGCCGATGGCGGCAGTTCGCGTCCCTGACGCGTCGCATGGCGTGATGTGTCCGGTCGGCCTCGGTCGTCAGATGGCCAGGCCGCCGGAGAGCATGGCGGATAGTTCCTCGCTGTTCTTCCACTGCATCTGGAAAAGTCTCGCGTAGATCCCACCGGTCCGCAGCAGCTCGGCGTGGGTCCCCTGTTCGACGATGCGACCGTGATCGAGCACCACCAGGCGATCCGCCCGCTGGACCGTGCTGAGGCGGTGGGCGATGATCAGTGTGGTCCGGCCAACCAGGAGCCGCTCGAAGGCCGCTTCGATCAGCCGCTCGCTTTCGTTGTCGAGCGAACTGGTCGCCTCGTCAAGCACCAGCACCGCAGGGTTCTTGAGCACCGCACGGGCGATCGCGATGCGCTGGCGCTGCCCACCGGAGAGCTTGATTCCTCGCTCGCCGACCCGCGAATCGTAGCCCAGCGGCAGTTCACTGATGAAGTCGTGGGCGTTGGCGATCTGGGCCGCCGCCTCGACCTCGGCTGGCGTGGCGTCGGGACGGGCATAGGCGATGTTCTCCCGCACCGTGCCGCTGAACAGCGCCGGCTCCTGCGGCACGGTGCCGACGGCGCGGCGCAGGTCGCCGAGCGCGAGCTGCCGGATGTCGATGCCGTCGAGCAGCACCGCGCCGTCATCGACGTCCCAGAAGCGCGGCAGCAGCGAGGCAATCGTGGTCTTGCCCGCGCCGGACGGTCCGACCAGCGCCACCACTTCACCTGGCCGGAGATGGATCGAGACGTCCTCGAGCGTCGGTGGATCATCGGCGCCCTTGTGGTAGCCGAAGCGGACATGCCGGAACTCCACCTCGCCCCGCAGCGGCCGCGGCAGCGCCACCGGTGCGGGCGGATCGGCGATGGTCGGCGTCATCTCGAGGAACTCGAAGACCCGCTCGGCCGCGCCGATGGCTTCCTGGAATCCGGAGAAGAGCGAGGTCAGTGTGGCGATCGCCGCGGCGATGGTGATGGTGTAGAGCAGGAAAGACACCAGCGAACCGGCGGTCAGGTGACCCGCGAGCACTTGCCGGCCGCCTTGCCAGAGCACGGCGGTCACGCCGCCGAAGATGGTGAAGGTGATCACGCCGAAGAACATTCCCCGCACCTTGGCACGCTGCAGCGCGGCGGCGACCACCCCGGCAATGCCGGTCGCGTAGCGGGTGGACTCCGCCGGTTCCTGCGCAAAGCCTTGTACCACGCGGATTTGCGAGAAGGCCTCCTCGGCGATGGCCGTGGCATCGGCGACCTGGTCCTGCACACCCGTGGTGATCCGCTTGACCCGCCGTCCGAAGTAGAAGCCCGACGCGACGACGATCGGCACGACCGCGAGCGCGGTGAGCATCAGGCGAGGTTGCAGATAGGTGAGCAGGATCACGCCGCCGGTCAGCGAGAAGATCTGTCGAGCGAACTCGGCGATCTGGTTGCTCATCACGCCCTGGAGCAGGGCGACATCGGTGCCGAGCCGGGAAGTGAGTTCGCCGGTGCGGTGCTCGGTGAAGAACCCTGGCGGCATGGTGAGGAGCTTGTCGAACAGTTCCCGACGAATGCCCGCGACGGCCCGCTCCCCCGTGGCCGAAAGCCAGTAGGTCTGGATGTAGTTGAGCACCGCCTGCGCGGCGAAGAGCAGCAGCAGTCCGAGGCCGATTCTGTTGAGGAGCGTGCTGTCGTGCTGCTCGAACGCCGCGTCGAGCATGTAGCGCACCACCATCGGGAACGACAGCGCCAGGGAGGACGAGAAGAGCAGGGTCACCGCGGCAATCGCCAGGCCGCCTCGGTACGGCCGGATCCGTGGCCAGAGCCGCAGCAGCGGTCGCGGCGAGCGCCCGCGCGTCGGGGCGGTCAGGTCAATGCCCCATCGGCATGGTGGGCATCGGCGCCGTGGTGTCCGCGGTGAAGGTCACGTGCTGCGGCAGCGTGATGTACCCGAGCGGAATCCAGCGGTCCACCGCCATCGCCACGAACAGCAGGGCGAGATAGGAGAGCGAGTACTTGTAGAGCGTCATCGTCGTGGGCGTCACCCCGTCCTCTCGCAGGATGATCCAGCAGAGCTGCAGGAATCGCGCGCCAAGCAGCAGGGCCGCTACCCCATAGAAGATCCCGGTCACCCCGAGCATTGCGGGCATCAGGGTCAGCGGGATCAGCATCAGGGTGTACAACAGCATCTGGCGCTTGGTTGCGGGCACGCCGTGCACGTTGGGCATCATCGGGACGCCGGCGGCGCCGTAGTCGACCTGCTTGTTGAGCGCGAGCGCCCAGAAATGCGGCGGGGTCCAGAAGAAGATGATGGCGAAGAGATACAGTGCGCCGAGATCAAGATGGTGGGTCATGGCCGCCCAGCCCACCAAGGGCGGAAAGGCGCCGGCCGCTCCGCCGATCACGATGTTCTGCGGCGAGGTGCGCTTGAGCCAGATGGTATAGACGAAGACGTAGAACAGCAGCCCCGCCAGCGCGAGCCAGGCGGAGAGCGGATCGACGAAGACCCAGAAGAGCACGAAGGAGACGGTGCCCAGCGCGATGCCGAAGAGGAGTGCGGCGTTGGCGGGAATCCGTCCGGATGGGATCGGGCGCTGCTGCGTGCGCGCCATCTCGGTGTCGATGTCGCGATCGAACCACATGTTGATGGTGTTGGCACCGCCCGCCATCAGGTATCCGGCCAGCGCCACCCATCCAATCAGCGCCAGCGACGGCCGCCCGGCCGGGGTGATGAACATCGGCATGATGGTGGTGAGCAGCAGCAGCGAGATGATTCGTGGCTTGGTGAGGGTCACCAGGTCGGCGAGAACCGACGGGGAGCCCGAGGCGACGGTGGAACGGCGGGGGGTATGAGGGGCAAAAGCCATCGACTGCTCGAAGCCCTTTCCGCCATGGCCTAGGCGCCGCGGCAATTCAGTGTGACCTTAAGGGGTATCATCGGGGTCCGGCCGCCCAAAGCTACCCGGCCCGGGGACCCCTCTCAAGCAATCCTCGTCGGCAATCTTCAGGAGTCACCATCCATGTCCCAGCCCAATCCCGCTGGCGAAGAGCGGCTGCCGCGCAATCTCGGCCTGTGGAGTGCGGCGGCCGTCCTGGTCGGGACCACGATCGGCAGCGGGATCTTCCGCGTGCCAGCCGGTGTGGCGGCCACCCTCGGTGCACCCGGGCCGATGCTGCTGGTATGGGTGATCGGCGGCCTGGTGACCCTCACCGGGGCGCTCAGTATCGCCGAGCTGGCGGGGGCCTACCCGCGTTCAGGAGGGATCTTCGCCTATATCCTCGAGGCGTATGGCCCGTTCCCGGCCTTTCTCTACGGCTGGTCGGAGCTGACGGTCATCCGCGCCTCGGCGATCGGGGGGATCGCCACGATATTCGCGGAGTACCTTGGCTTCTTCATGCCGTTCACTCCGCAGGAAGTGCGATACGTTGCGGCCGCCACGATTCTGTTGATCGCGCTGCTGAACTACCTCGGAGTCTCCTACGCTTCGGTGTTGATGAACGTGACGACGCTGCTCAAGTACGGCGCACTCGCCGGCTTGTCGCTCTTCGCCTTCACGGCCGGCAACGGCGATGTCGGGCATTTCACGGCGCCGGGCCGGGTGGTGACGACGTCGTTGATGCTGACGGCGCTGGTGCCGGTGATGTGGACCTACGACGGCTGGTCGAATCTCTCGTTCGTGGGCGGTGAGGTGAAGGAGCCCGGTCGCACCCTGCCGCGGGCGCTGATCCTCGGCACCGCCTCGATCGTGGTCATCTACCTGCTGATCAACGCGGCGTATCTCTACCTCGTTCCGGTCGAGGAGATGGCCGGGGTCAAACTGGTCGCGGCAGCGGCGGCGCAGCGGATTCCGATCTTCGGGGCCGCCGGGGCCGCGATCATTTCCGGAATCGTGATGGTGTCGTGCTTCGGTTCGGTCAACGGCTCGATCATGACCGGCCCGCGGGTCTTCTTCGCAATGAGCGATCGGGGTCTCTTCTTTCCCCTGATCGCGCGGGTATCGCCGCGCTTCAAGACCCCGTCGGTGGCGATCTGGCTCGCTGCAGCGCTCGCGATCACCTACGTCCTCCAGAACGACTTCGCGGCGCTGGCGGATCGCTTCGTACTCGGGACCTGGCCATTCTACGCCCTGGCGGTGGCGGCGGTGTTCATCCTGCGGCGCCGGAGCCCGGACGTGCCGCGGCCCTACCGGACCCTCTGGTATCCCCTCACCCCGGCGCTCTTCCTCATCGCCTCGCTCGGCATGGTGGCCAACGCCTTCGTGGCCGACCCCAAGGGCACCGGCGCGACCTTCGGGATCATCGCGGCGGGGATTCCGGTCTACCTCCTCTGGCGGGCGTTCCAGCGGCGCGGAGCCGCCTGATGCACGGTCACCGTCGAGTCCTCGGTCGGTCATCGTGGCACGGGGAATACCGCTTGTTGCTGAAGTGAATCCGACTGTTCCACTCGTCGTAGAATAACGATCATTTGAGTCCCCTTTAGGTCCGCTGCAGGCCGCTCGTGGTGTGGCCTGGACCTCGATGGGCGAGCCGGTCCCACCTCGCTTGCGTACCATCCATTTGGGCACGACATTACCCGCGCAGCCACGGGGCTTTTCTTCCCGACCGGCCGCGACCTTCCCACACGGAATTCACAGGAGAAGCAATGCAGCGAATCATGCGTCTGGCTGGTGCTGCGTGGATCGTGGCACTCACACTCGCGTTCATGCCAGCCTTGGCCTCCGCGCAAGGCGTCACCTCCGGTGGCATCGGGGGGACCGTGCTCGGCCCGCAGAACGTGCCGATCGCAGGCGCGACGATCAAGATCGTCAGCCCGACGACTGGCTCGGTGCGGACGGTGTTGACCCGCGCCAACGGCAAGTTCACCGCCACGGGCATCGAGACGGGCGACTACCGGGTGAGCGTGGTGGCCATCGGCTACGGCCCCAAGGCGACCGAGGGCGTTCGTGTTTCGCTGAGCCAGATGGCGCGTGTCGATTTCGTGCTGGAGCAGAAGGCGGTGCAGGTCCAGGAACTCGTCACCAAGGCGCCGCCGAGCACGGCGGAGTTTGCCCCGACGCGGACCGGTGCCCAGACCTACGTCTCCGACTCGACCGTCCGGCGCCTGCCGACCCTGAACCGGCAGCTGCAGGACTTCGTCAAGCTGACGCCGCAGGTGACGACCAACCCTGATCCGAACAGCAACGGTGAGTTGTCGATCGCCGGCCAGAACAATCGCTTCAATGCGATCCAGGTTGACGGCACCACCCAGAACGACCGCTTCGGTCTTGGCTCAACCGGCGAGCTCGGCGGCCAGGCGAATGGCCGTGGCATCTCGCTCGAGGCCGTCAAGGAGTACCAGGTCGTGGTGTCGCCGTACAACGTGACCCAGGGCGGGTTCACGGGGGGCCTGATCAACGCCGTCACCAAGAACGGCACCAATGAATTCAAGGCGACCGCCTTCTACACCATGCGCAGCCAGGACCTGGTGCCGGACGTGCCGCTGTACAAGGGGTCCCTGTTCAGTGTCAAGCAATTCGGCGGGT
>JANYAG010000111.1 GCA_025361465.1 Gemmatimonadota bacterium | reverse complement strand
GACGCCGAAGTCGTCGACCTGCGCACCATCGCGCCGCTCGACGCGGCCACGATTCTCGCGTCGGTCACCAAGACCAACCGGGTCGTCGTGGCCGAGGAGGGATGGTCGTTTGCCGGTGTCGGCGCCCAGGTGGTGGACCTGATCCAGCGTGACGCCTTCGACGCCCTCGACGCCCCGATCGTTCGCGTGCATCAGGCCGACGTGCCGATGCCCTACAACAAACACCTCGAGAAGGCCGCCAAGGCGGACGCGGGCAAGATCCTCGCGGCCGTCCACAGGGTCTGCTACCGGAACTGACGACATGGCGACCAAAGTGGTGATGGAGGCGCTTTCGCCGACGATGGAGGAGGGCCGCCTCGTCGAGTGGAAGAAGAACGAAGGCGATGTCGTGACCGCGGGCGACGTGCTCGCCGAGGTCGAGACCGACAAGGCGGTCATGGAGCTGGTGGCTCGCGCCTCCGGCACGTTGCTCAAGCGCGTCGTCGCGGAGGGCACCACGGCCCCGGTGGCCTCCCTCGTCGGCTGGATCGGCGCCCCGGGCGAGGCGATTCCCGGCGCGGACAGCGCCGCACCGGTCCCCAAGGCCGCACCCGCGCCGACGGCCGCCGCGCCGATCGCCCAGGAACCAGCGCCGGTGACCGCACCGACAGGCGGCCGCCTCCGCGCGTCGCCCCTCGCCAAGCGCATCGCCGCCGACAAGGGCGTCGATCTCGCGAGCCTCACCGGCTCGGGCCCCGAGGGCCGGGTCATCAAGCGCGACCTCGAGGCGGCGGCCGCAGCACCCCAACCGGGCACCATGAGCACGGCGGTGTGGCCGTCGCAGGCCGTGCCGCAGTCAGCTGCCATGCACACCGCGGTCTGGGCGACCCAGGCGTCGCCGTTCAGCGAGATCCAACTTTCGCAGGTGCGCAAGACAATCGCCAAGCGACTGGTGCAGTCGATCGGGCCGATCCCGACGTACTACCTCACCGTCGAAGCCGACATGGAGCGCGCCTGGGAGGCGCGCGAGGCTTTGGTCGCCGCGGACGAGAAGGGAAAGTTCTCCTTCAATGACCTGGTGATCCGCTGCGCTGCGGCCGCGCTCCGCCAGCATCCGTGGGTCAACGCCTGGTGGCTCGATGACCGGATCCGCCAGTGGCACGACATCCACATCGGCGTGGCCGTGGCGATCGATGAAGGCCTGATCACGCCGGTCATCCGGCATGCCGACCGCAAGTCGCTGCGGGAGATCGCTGGCGAGGTGCGCGAGCTGGCTGGCCGCGCACGGGAGAAGCGGCTGAAGCCCGAGGAGTACACCGGCTCGACCTTCTCGATCTCGAATCTCGGCATGTTCGGCATCGACGAGTTCACCGCCATCATTAACCCGCCGGAAGCCGCCATCCTGGCGGTCGGCCGGCTGGAAGAGAAGGCGGTTGTCCACCACGGGGCCGTGGTCGCGCGTCACCGGATGCGGATGACGATGAGCTGCGACCATCGGGTCATCGACGGCGCAACCGGGGCGGCGTTCCTGAAGACGCTGGTAGGGATGCTGGAGAATCCGCTGGCGCTGGTGTGGTAGGAAGTGAAAGGTGAGCGGTGAATGGTGAACCGTGAAGGGGAAGGTGAAGTCACCATTCACCACTCACGGTTCACTCGTTACGACATATTCGGAGACTGATCATGGCATCCAGTTCGTTTGACGTCCTCATCATCGGCGGCGGTCCCGCCGGATATCCCTGTGCCATTCGCGCCGCCCAGCTCGGCCTCTCGGTCGGCCTGGTCGAGAAGGACAAGATGGGCGGGGTCTGCGTCAACATCGGCTGCATCCCGACCAAGGCGCTGCTCTACAGCGCCGCGACGGCCAACCTGGTCCGCAAGGAGGCCAAGGAACTCGGCGTCACGGTCGGTGAGGTGACGGTGGACTATGGCGTGGCGATGCGGCGATCGCGGAAGGTGGCCGACCAGAATTCCCGCGGGGCCGAGTTCCTGATGAAGAAGAACAAGGTCACTGTGATCAAGGGCACCGGCGTGCTGACGTCTGCCACGACCGTCCAGGTCGGCAGCGACACCCTCACCGCAACCAAGGCAGTGGTGCTGGCCACCGGCTCGCGCAGCAAGGGGATTCCGCCGATCGGGCTGGCGATCAACAAGACGTCGGTGATCACCTCCGACGAGGCGCTGTTTCTCGAGTCCGCCCCGAAGACGCTGGCAATCGTCGGCGCCGGCGCTGTGGGCTCGGAATTCGCCGACATCTTCTCCTCGTTCGGCTCCACGGTCACGCTGATCGAGGCGCTGCCGCGCATCCTGCCGGTGGAAGACGCCGAGTCGAGCGATGTGATCGCCAAGGCGTTCAAGAAGCGCGGCATCACCGTGCTCGCCGGCGTCAAGGTGGTGAAGGCCGACGTCACGCCCGACAGCGTGACGCTCCACCTGGAAGTGAGCGGCAAGGCCGAGACCGTTACCGCCGAAAAGGTGCTGATGGCCGCTGGCCGCGCGGTGAACACCGAAGCGATCGGTCTCGAGAAGGTCGGGGTCAAGCTCACGGACCGCGGCTTCATCCAGGTCGATCCGGCTACGCTGCAGACCACGGTCAAGGGCGTCTATGCCATCGGCGATGTGGCCGGCCCGCCGATGCTGGCTCACAAGGGAACGCGCGAAGGGGTGCATGTCGCCGAAGTGATCGCCGGCCACACGCCGAAGGCGATCGACTACACCAATGTCCCGAGTGTGACCTACTGTCACCCGGAAGTGGCCAGCGTCGGCCTCACGGAAGAGCAGGCCAAGGCCAAGGGGATGGACTACCAGGTCGGTCGCTTCCCCTTCTCTGCCAACGGGCGCGCCCGCGCGACCAACGAGACCGACGGCTTCGTCAAGATCATCCGCGACAAGAAGTACGGCGAAATCATCGGCGCGCACATCGTCGGCGGCCACGCCTCCGAAATGATCGGCGAACTGGTGATGGCGCGGACCAACGAATACACCGTCGAAGAAGTCGATCTCGCGATCCACGCTCACCCGACCCTTTCCGAGGCCATCGCCGAAGCGGCGCTCGACTCGATGGGTCGCGCCGTCCACATCTAATGGCCGACGAACCACCGCGCTCCCCGAACCCCTTCGGGGCCGATGCACCGACGGAAGACCGGGTCGGCCTGGCGGTCCGCTCGGTGCTCACCGCCGTGACCGCGTCGGTGGCGTGGTTTTCGATCCTCACCTTCATGGTGGCGGGGCTCCGTCCCACCGAGGGCCCGGCGCAGGTGGACACCAGCGCGGGGTACGTCAACCTCTTCCTCTACGGGCTGCTCGGCGGTTTGGTCTTCACCGCCGTCACTGCCTGGTTCCTGATGGCACCGATCGACTCGACGTTCCGGCGCGGCGGGCTGTCGATCGTGGCGGCGTTCCTCGGCTTCGTGGTGAGCATGGGGGTGACGTTTCTCACCAACGAACTGCTTGGTGGCACCGCTCTCCTTGGCGTGGCGTTGGTCGCCCTCGCCGTGGCCGTCTACTTCGGGCGGCGGATACGGGCCGCCGGATGACTGGCGCGGTGCTGGACGTCGTCGATCTCGGCCGCCGTCCCTACCACGAGATCCTGGAACTGCAACGCGAGGTGCGCCTCGCCCGCATCGCCGGTGCCCTTACCAACGACATCCTGCTGCTGGTCGAGCACGACCCCGTCTACACGCTTGGTCGCGGGACGCTGGCGTCCTCCCTCCCGATTGCGGTCGACGCGCTGCAAGCCCGGGGGGCCGAGGTGGTCGAGATCGAACGCGGCGGCGACGTGACCTGGCACGGCCCCGGGCAACTCGTCGGCTACCCGATCTTTCATCTCTCCCAGCATCGCGAAGACCTCCACTGGTACCTGCGTGCCGTCGAGCAGGCGCTGATCGATGCGCTTGCCGCCCTTGGGCTGCCCGGTGAGCGGATCTCGGGCAAGACCGGGGTCTGGACGCGGGGCCGGAAGATCGCGAGCATCGGCATTCACGTGAAGCAATGGGTCACGTTGCACGGCTTCGCCCTCAATGTCGACCCCGACATGTCGTGGTTTGAGGCCATCGTGCCCTGCGGCATTGACGGGGTCGTGATGACCTCGGTTCAGCGAGAACTCGGTCTCAATGGGGCGGCAGGGGCGTTGGCCACCCGGGTCCGTGACACCGTGGTGTCGAGCCTCTGCGACACCTTCTCCCTCTCGCCCCGGATTTGCCAGGCCGAGAATCTTATGGAAAGACTTGCAATGGCACCGGGGTCGAGGAGACCTTCTCCTCATGGCTGAACCGATGGACAAGGCGAAGATCCACGCCGCCGCCGACGAGAAGATCGCAGCGATCCTGCGCGCTGCCGCGTCGTGGGCAAGCGAGGTGCCGAAGGAACTGACGCCGCCGATCCGCGCCGTGTGCGTTCGCCTGGCCGAGATGGTCGCCGATCAGCGGCATTACCTCGCCCCGCTGCCCGAGCCGATGGAGTCGGAGCGCACGGCCATGCTCACCTTGGCCGCCGAGCGACTGCGCTCGGGCCCGATCGCCAAGGAACTCAAGGAGCAGCTCGACGCCCTGGCCGAGATGGAGCTGCGGGCCACCGGATCGTGGTCCCTCGTGGCCGGCGCCCAGGCCGAGTGGGTCCAGACCGCCATCGATTACCTGCAGCGCCAGCGGGATCATGTGCCGCTCGAGACTCGGCCCGATGAGTACTGGGCCGAAGACGTGGTGGCGGGGATCATCGCCTCGGTCAAGGGAATCATCGGCGCCGATGACCTCCATTCACGGATTGAAGCGCAATACGCCGGCAAGGGGCGGCCCCCCGTGCCGCCGGACAACGACTGACCGCTTTCGCCCGGCTTCACCAACACCCTCAACGCCCAGGCCGCCTCATGTCCGTTCCCCGCTGGTGTCCCTTCCTGGCCGTCGCGCTCCTTGCGACGGCCTTTTCGTTGCCCCTCCAGGCGCAGTCCCTCGACTCGGCGACGGTCGCCGGCATGCGATGGCGCAACGTCGGGCCGGCCAACTTCGGCGGCCGGGTCTCCGACGTCGTCGGCATCCCCGGTCCGTCGAAGACGTTGTTCGTCGCCGCGGCGGCCGGCGGGATCTGGAAGAGCATGAACAACGGCCAGACCTGGCGCCCGGTGTTCGACGACAAGCGGGTGATCTCGATGGGGATGCTGGCGATCGCCCCGTCGGACACGATGCAGGTCTGGGCGGGCACCGGTGAGCCGAACTCGCGCAACACCATCGAGCCGGGCGCCGGGATCTACAAGTCCATGGATGGCGGCCTCACCTGGAAATTCATGGGCCTCGAGAAGACGCAGCACATCGGCCGGATCGTGGTGCATCCCAAGGATCCCAACACGGTCTATGTGGCGGCGCTCGGAGCGGCGTGGGCAGCGAATCCGGATCGCGGCCTCTACAAGACGACCGATGGCGGCCAGACCTGGAAGCCGATCACGTTCATCAGCGACAAGGCCGGTTTCGTCGATGTGGCCCTCGACCCGCGCGACCCAAACGTGATCTATGCGGCCGCGTACGAGCGGTTGCGCACGCCATACTCGCTCAAGAGCGGTGGCCCCGGATCGGGGCTCTGGAAGTCGACCGATGGTGGCACGACGTGGGGCGAGATCACCGGCAACGGTTTCGCCGAGGGGATCAAGGGGCGCATCGGGCTGGCCGTGGCACCATCGAACCCTGATGTCGTCTATGCGCTGGTCGAGGCAGCGGCGGTGCGGAAGGACACCGGCGGCTACACGCCGTCGAACGCTCCCGCCGGCAACGGTCTCTATCGCTCGGCTGACGCGGGGAAGAGCTGGACCAAGATGAACAGCTACAACGTCCGGCCGTTCTACTACTCGCAGGTCCGGGTCGACCCGAAGGACGCCAACCGGGTCTACTTCTCGTCCACCGAGCTGCAGCTGAGCGAGGACGGCGGCAAGACCATTCGCAACGCCGCCCAGAATGTCCACGTGGATGACCACGGGCTCTGGATCGACCCCAATGATCCCGAACGCTGGGTCATCGGGAACGACGGCGGGATCTCGATCACCTTCGATCGCGGCGGCAATTTCTTCCAGACCACCAACCTGCCGATCGCCCAGTTCTACGAAGTGAGCTACGACTTTGCCGTGCCCTACAACATCTGTGGCGGCGCGCAGGACAACGGCGGCTGGTGCGGTCCCAGCCGGCGGAAGGGCGGTGCCACCAACAACGCCTACTGGTATACGGTGAGTGGCGGCGACGGCTTCTACACCGCCCAGGATCCGACCGACCCCAACGTCGTCTACAGCGAGTCGCAGGGCGGCAGCGCGTCGCGCATCAACCTGAAGACGGGCGAGCGGCTCGGCTTCCGCAAGCCGTCCTGGCAGGAGCAGTACCGGAAGTGGGAGGACTCGATCGCCACCGTGCGCGGCGACCCGCTGGCGCCGATGGCCAAGCCGCTGGCGGCCACGATCGCCAAGCTCCGCGGCCAGCAGCGGCAGGACTCGATCGACCTGGCGCTGCGCTTCAACTGGAACTCGCCCTTCTTCATCTCGCCGCACAATCCGGCGGTGATCTACTTCGCCGGCAACCGCATCCTCAAGTCGGCCAAGCGCGGCGAAGACTTCTACCTCATCTCGCCGGACCTGTCCAAGAAGCTGCAGGCCAAGATCGACACCTCCACCACCTGGACCGGTGGTGTCACCCTCGATGCGACGGGGGCTGAGACCTACGGCACCGTCGTCGCAATGGCCGAATCGTACCTCAAGCCCGGCCTGCTGTACGCCGGCACCGATGATGGCAACGTCTGGCTGTCGAAGAACGACGGCGCCACCTGGGAGGATCTCACGGCCCGCTTCCCGGGGCTGCCGGATCGCGAGGTGTACGTCAATCGGATCGAGCCGTCGCACTTCGACACGCTCACCTTCTACGTCGCCTTCGACAACCATCGGCGCAACGACTTCCTGCCCTATCTGTACGTCACGACCGACGGCGGCAAGACCTTCAGTCCGATCGCCAACAACCTGCCGCACGACGGGGTCGGTGACTTCGTCCACGTGATCCGCGAAGATCCGGTCAATCGGGACCTGCTCCTGGTCGGCACCTCGATCAGCGCGTACGCCTCGCTGGATCGCGGCAAGAGCTGGAGCACGTTCGCCGCCGGCCTGCCGTCGGTACCGGTGTTCGACCTCAAGATCCATCCGCGCGATCACGAACTGATCGCGGCGACCCATGGTCGCTCCTTCTGGATCGTGGACATTGCGCCGCTGGAACAGCTGACGCCCAAGGTGGTTGCGGCCGAGGCGGCGCTGTTCGAACCGCACCCGGCGCTCCAATGGGGGGAAGGACCGACGCTGATGGCCTCGGGCAACGGCAACGCCCAGGCGTTCTTCGCCACTCCCAATCCGTCCTACGGGGCGGACCTCACTTATCGGATCGGCTCCGCCGCGGCGACCGACACGGTGCGCTTTGCCATCACCAACGCGGCGGGTGACACCCTGGCCACCCTCAACGGTTCCAACACGCCGGGGGTGCACAGCGTGAGTTGGAACTTCGCCACGCGGGCCGCGGCGGCACCGGCGACGCCGGCGCCATTGTCTCCTTCGGAGCGGCGCGACAGCATCCTCAAGGCGGTGCGCGGCCCGAAGGTGCTCGACTCGCTCACCGCGGCCAAGTACGACACCGCCGCGGTCGCGCGGGCGCGCACCCTGCTCTTCCCACCCGCGCCGGCGGGTGGGCTTGGCGGAGTCGGAGCGGCGGCCTTTGGCCGCGGCGGTGGCGGTGGCGGTGGCGGACGCGGCGCGAGTGCGGCGAATTGCGAGCGGCCGCTGACCCAGTGGGATCCGTTCTGCGCCCGGCCGGCAGAGCCGCCGCCGACGCCTGCCGGTCGCGGAGGCGGGGCTGGCGGCGGTCGCGGCGGCGGTGGCCCGGAGCCAGCCAACGTGACCAAGATCTTCGACTTGATCGGCATCAAGGTCGCGGCCACGGGCGGTCGCGGCGGCGGCGGCGGCGGTGGCGGCGGCGGTGGTGGACGGGGTGGTGCCGGCGGCGGAACCGCCGGCGCCGGAGATTACCTCGTCACCATGACCTTCAAGGGGAAGAGCTATCGTCAGGTGCTGCACATCGGAAATTGATGATCAGGGTCGCCCGAGCTTCTTCGCCGTGAACACCCGCGAATAGACCGCGGGCGGAGTGCTTCCAGTCGACATGTCGTAGGCTCGCTGGTAGAGTTCGCGGGCCTTCGGCATGTCGCCCTTCTTTTCGTAGGTCATGCCGAGCAGGACCAGCTGGAAGGGATCGTTGGGCAGCGCCTTGGTGGTGGCGATGAACGAGGCTTCCGCTGTCGCGAGATCGTCGGTGAAGAGCGCGACGTAGCCGACCAGGTACGGGAAGTACTGCTCCTGCGCCTTCGCCATCACCGAGTCGGCATCAAGAATTCGCCGCGCCTCGGCCACCCAACGCTTCGCTTCGGTGGCGTTGCCACGGCGCGCGGCGACACGGCCGAGGCCGTGGGCCAGGCGATAGCCCCAGAGAGACTTCGGGTGAGTGCGCGGCGCCGGCTCAAGGTTTCCCAGTTCGCTGCCGCGCCGGTACATCCGTTCCGCCTGGTCGAGGAAGCCGTTGTCGATGCAGATCCTCGCCGCCTCGTTGGCCATCTCCCCTGCCTGATAGTGCGCATTCTGGGGCTCGGCCTCGCGCCGCGTCACCCAGTAGGCAATGACCTGCTCCTCGAGCTCGATCACCTTGGCGCAGTTGCCATCGTAGCCGTGCGACACGGCCAGCCGGCGCTGTGCCACCGCGCGCGCCGCCGCATCGGGAGCACTGGTGATGAGCGTCTGAAACATCGCCCTCGCCTCACTGTGCTTCCCTTCGGCGTCGATGCGCTGCGCGGCCCGGAGCGAGTCGGCCCGGTTGGCCTGCGCCGAGGCGGCCGGTGCCAGGAGGAGCGAGGCAAGGAAAGCAGCGATGACAGGGGACGGCGAGGGCATGGCGAGCTCCGCAACGGGGGACCGGAGAAGATAATGCCGACAGCGGGCCGCACCATGCGACCCGCCGCCGACATGCACGCCGTGCTAGAACTTGACGCGGAAGCCGGCGGATACCGGCCAGACCCAGGCGTTCGTGGTGTTCAGATCGGCCTTCTTGGTGAAGGCGATGTCACCCTGCGGCGAAATCACGATGCCAAGACTGCGGTTGAGGTTGTAGGTGAGCTTCGCCCCGGCATTGATGGCGAAGTAGCTCTTGACGCTCGATGCCCCTTCGACATCAAAGCTCACGGCCCCGGCGCCAAG
>JANYAG010000043.1 GCA_025361465.1 Gemmatimonadota bacterium | reverse complement strand
TGTTGTTGATGACACCGATCGTGAGGATTCCCACGAGGGTCCCGCCCACCGTTCCGATACCACCGCTCAACGTGGTCCCGCCGATGACGACGGCCGCAATTGCGTCGAGCTCGTACGCGACGCCATCGTTGGGATTGCCCTGCTCGAGCTGGGCGGCGTGCACCAGCCCGGCGAGGCCCGCCAGGGCACCACAGATCACATAGACGCCGGCCTGGTGGAACCCGACCCGGATGCCGGAGAGTCGGGCGGCTTCCTCGTTGCCCCCGATCGCGTAGAGATAACGTCCGCCGCGGGTCCTCGCGAGGTAGCAGTGCATCACCAACGCGGAGATCGCGAACACCACCGCTGGGGTTGGCACGAACGGAAGCAGCGGCCCGGCCAGCACCCGCACCGACGCCGGTGCGGCTCCGGGACCGAAGCCCAGTGGTATCGCGGTCCCGCCGCTCAGGTATCGCGCCGTCCCGCGGGCGGCGCTCATGGTGGCCAGCGTCGCGATGAACGCCGGCAGCCGCCAGCGGGCGATCACCACCCCGTTGAGCAGTCCCCAGAGCGCGCCGCCGAGCAGCACGATCAGCACGCTTGCCGTCAGCCCGGTCCCGCCCCGCATCCAGAGCAGCGCCGATAGCGTGGCACTGAAGGCGAGCACCGAGCCGACCGAGAGGTCGATGCCACCGGCGATCACCACCGCGGTCATCCCGACGGCCAGAATGCCCTTCTCCGACACTTGCCTGAGGATGTCGCTCAGGTTGCCGAGGTCGAGGAAGACGAGGTGGCCCCCACGGACGGGCGAGGAGGCGATCGCAAGCAGCACGACCAGGGCAAGGCCGTAGCGACCGGCATGCCGCTGGAGCCGAGCACGCCAGGGCCCGATGCCCGTCCTTGGCTGCCCGGGGGTGACCGTCAGGCCCACTGCTCCCGAGGCTGATGTTGCTCCAGCGAGTCTTCCGGCGTCCCGCAGAGGTTGACGGTGATGCCCGTCGCCCGCGCCATGCTGGCCTTGCGCACCAGTGCGCGCGTGGCCTGTTCCGCGCTCTCGGCGTACGCCACCTGGATGTGGTTGGCCTGGTGCTTGGCCATCAGCTGGTCGCGTGAGACCCCGTAGAGCACGGCGTGCATGATGGGCCACTGGGGCGTAGTGGCGTGCCACCGACGGGCGGTTTCGGCGTCCGACAGCCGCACCACGCCCCCGCGGCCGATATCCATGTGCAGCGCGTCCCGCTCGACGTAGATCCGACTCCAGACGATCTCTCCGGGCTTGCTGACTCCCTTGAGCGTCGATCCGCCGCGCGGGAAGTACATCGGCGGTTGCCGCTCGCCCGTGGCTCCGCCATAGCCGCCGATGAAATGCGATGCGGGGGCGGCGCCGGAGATCTCGAACAGCCACACGAATTCGTCCACGCCGCACTCCCGCACCGCCTCGCCCCACCGCACGTCATGCAGGGTGTTCGAGGGATCGATGCCGAGATCGCGCCACACGCGATCGGTGATCAGGCCGTCAACACCGGCGCATTCATCCACCTCGTTGAAGTGGGTGACGGCACGGCCGGCAAACAGCTCGGCGCCGTCGCGGCCGAACACCGGCGGGCGTTCGGGGTTGTTGAGCAGGCCTTCGGCGAGATCCGAGGCCACGCACACATCCTTGAGTCCCTGCTGATACTGAATGCCGATGGCACTGCAGCCGAACTCGTGCGCCATGCACACGGCTGCATCGTACATCCGAAGTCCTTCGAGCACCTGAGCCTCGGTGAGCTCGGTGGCTTCCTCGCTGCCCAGCACGAAGCGCATTCCGTGCGCGCGCAGCCAGTCATAGTGGTTCCGTGCCACGGCCTCGGGCACCTGCCGCATGGCCGCGTACAGCGCGCTCTGGCTCAGGCGCTCCTTGAACAACCCCATCGCGTGCAGGAGGTGATCAGGAATGATGGCGTTGTACATCCCCATGCACCCTTCGTCGAAGACACCGAGCAAGGCCTGGTCACGCACCAGCGCCGCGCCCAGGGCGGCCCCGCGCTCCCGATCCGCCTTGAACGCCCGCCCCATGGTATCGTCGGTGAATGGCTTCGCATGCGATCGATCATGCCGAATGGTCCCCGTCCGGAGCCATTCGGCAATCGCGTCGCGCGCGAACGTGTCGGTGAAGTCCTCGCTCCAGATCGTACTGTAGCGAATGCCGGCCTTCGTCAGCGAGCCGTTGAGGTTCAGGAGCCCCACCAGGCCCGGCCACTGGCCACTCCAGTTGGCCAGGGTCAGGATCGGTCCGCGGTGGCGCGTCAGCCCGGGCAGGACATGGCTGGTGTACTGCCACACCGCCTCGGCGACCACGAGCGGCGCCTCGGGATCGATGCGCCGAAAGATCTCGATGCCGCGCGCCTGGCCATCGATGAAGCCGTGGCCCTTGGCAGGATCCACCGGGTGCCCGCGCACCACCGTGCGCCCCAGATCGGCGAAGCAGCGGGTGACCGCCGCCTCGAGGGCGGCTTGTGCCGGCCAGCAAACCCGGTTCGCCGCGAGCCGCGAATCGCCGCTGGCCACGAGAACGATGTGATGATCATCCGACATGCGGAGCACTCGCGATGGGAGAGGGACGGAAATCGATCTGTTGCACGTCGATAGTGCCCGCCTTCACATCGACAAACGGCTTGCCACCCCGCACCCCGACGGTGCCGAATCCAGTGGCCGTGGCGAGAAATCCCCGGAAGTCGCCGGCGATCCGCGGCTCCAGATGCAAGACCTTGTCGACGGCGTCGTACCGGGCACCGGTAAGTCCCTGCAGGAGGGCATAGGACGACAGCGCCCGGGCATACCAGTGGCCGCATTCATACTCATCAAACGGATTGCGGACCCGGCCGTCGTACCGATCGCGACACGTCCGCACCACGTCGAGACCTTCCTTGACCAGCCCGAGGAGCATCAAGTGCGAGGCCACCTGATATTCGATCCCGGTCCACACCTCATCGGAATAGACGAACGGCAGCGACGGCGCCCCGCCATTGGGCCAGGTGCATAGCAGCAGGCCGCCCTCCTGACCGTTGGCGTAGCTCGGGCGCTGCGGGTTGGCATGCTTCGAGAGGTCGTGCTTGAGGTTGTAGCGGTGCACCGAGGCCAGGTGACTCCGCACCTTGCCCGCGTCGAGCACCTGCCCCACGCCGCTGACCAGCGCGAGCCATGACCCAAGCACGCCGTCGGCAAGACAGCCGCTGCCGTACTGATACTTCGGCCCTTCCTTCTCCAGCAGCGCACGCGCCTCGGGGGAATAACTGCCCAAACCCAGCAGCGTGTTCTCATCGGCGCCGCGGCTGGCGCGAAGGTCGCGCCACGCGTCGACCTTCTGGATGAAATACTCCCCGTTGAAAAGCTCCTGCTCCGCTCGGACCTGGCCGCTCCGCAGCAGCGCCGAGTAGGTCGCCACGGCCTCCCCAAGGGCCGTTCCCATGCGCACCGCCGCCTGCAGTGCCCCGAGATAGAAGGAGGTGCACATCCCGTCTGGGCCCCAGAACTCGATGTCATAGGTGTTGTGGTGAGGCTCCTCGACCCATCCCTTGTGATCCGGATCCCAGGTCGCGATGCAGTAGTCGAGACTCGCCTTCACCTTGGGCCAGAGGCTGCGCAGCCACGAGGTATCGCCGCTGATCCGCCAGTCACGATGCACCTTGATGATGCCGCCGAGCTGGCCGTCGGCCGCGGCATGGAAGTCGTGCACCTGGGGCCGAATCGGCAGCGCGGTGCGGAACGCCTGGTGACCGCGCGCGTCCTGCGACGGGCCGAACTCCGTCTCACGCAAGGTCCGTTCGAGAGCAGGAAAGAGGTGAGGAATCGCCTGCGCGT
>JANYAG010000081.1 GCA_025361465.1 Gemmatimonadota bacterium | reverse complement strand
ACGTTAGGTACCATCCGGGTGGTCATCGAGGATTCCTGGCGCTGGGGTTGCCGTTGTTGAAGGTCACTGCGGCCGCGGTGTAGCCGTCGGCATTGGCGCCGCTCGCCGGGAACGTGACCGTCACCAGCCGTTTGCCCGGATTACCGGAAACCACCGCCGATCCACCGGCGGACACGTGGACGGCGGGCGCCTCTCCATCCGGCGTCTTCACCCGGAAGGGGTAGCTCTGCCCCGCGATACCCTCCAACGATACCGCGTACCGCCCATCTCCTGTAAGCCGCTCGCTCAGCACCCGCGGCGCCTCCGATCGATTGCCGATCCTCGCCGGCATGGCCGGTGGCACAATGCTCCAGCCGCCGGCATACGAAACAACGAGCTCGGCCGTCTTGTTCACCATCGCCTTGATCGTGGCATGCACATCCGCGGCCGTCACCGTGGTGACGGCACCCGACACCCGCGCCCCCAGCGGCAGCGCCGGGGAGAACACCACCTCGAGCGGGGCCACGTCATCCCCCGCGCGACTCACCGAAGCGGTGATGCGTCCGGCGGTGCGCCGCAGCACGAACGAGAGGAGTCCGCCGCCCACCGGGACGTTGTCGACGGCCACCGAATCCCAGTCCGGTGGCAGGTGCGGGGCGATCGTGACCCGACGTGCAGGAGCATCAACATCGATACCCAGCAGGCCGCGAATAAGCGGTGTCAGCACCATCGACGTGGCGAAGAACTGCTGTGGCACCGCCGTATCGAGCGGTTTGTAGAGCCGGCCGGAGATCACCTCAGGGTTCCGTCCCAGCGACTGATCGAAGCCGGTGTGCGCGATCGCATCGAGCGCAAACCAGCCGGCCGGCGCGTTGTGATAGTTGTACTGGGCCAGCGCCACGAAGCCGGTGACGAAGGGCCAGACGGCACCGTTGTTGTAGTGCAACGGATCGAAGAGCGTACTCGTGGCGCTGAGCGGTCGGGCGCCCCAGTCGGTCATGATGTTGGACGAGGCGAGCCGGGCCGCCATCTCGGCGCCATGCGCCGCGTCGAAAACGTTGAATCCCATCGCCGTCGCCGGCCACGAGGTGAGGTTGGTGTTTACCGACCCGTCCTTGAGCAACGCGAAGGCGTACTGCTGCCGTGCCGGCAGCCAGAGCTTCGACTCGAGGGTCGCCAGCGCCTTGGCGCGAATCGTGAGGGCGCTGTCACTCACCGCCGGTTCGCCCATCGCGCGGGCCATGCGGGCGAATCGTTCCAGCGACGCGATCCAGACGCCGCTCAGGTAGACATCCGAGAGGATGCCGATCTGCAGGTCGCCGACCTCGAGCGCCCCCGCGCCGGCCGCGGGATTCTCCATCAGGCCGTCGCCGTCGGTGTCGGTCTGGCGCGACCACGCCCAGGCGCGCTTCAAGTTGGGCCAGAGGGTGCGCACCAGCGCCGTGTCGCCGGTCTGCCGCCAGTACTCGCCGAAGGCGAGGATCCAGAACGGGGTCGTGTCGCCGTGATAATAAGGATAGGGATAGGAGAACCAGTCGACGTGCCCGGCGCCCTGCGAGATCTCATGGGTGATCTTGCCGTCGGCCCGCTGGTACTTCGAGAAGAACTGCAGTGCCCCGTCGCGCACCAGGGGAGCCAGGCCGGCGCCGGTCATCGCGAACGAGTTGATCGACGCATCACCACCGAAGAACCAGCCGAATCCCGGGCGATCCGACGCGGCGCCCGAAAGACCGTATCCGGCCACCAGGCCGCAGCCGAGGTCAGGGTTGCACACCATCGACTCATCGAGATTCACCTTGGCATACTCGACGGCCTTGTTGAGCAGCGTATCGGGCGAGCGCAGGGCAAACATGGTCTGCCGAATCGAGTCGGCGTGCGCTACGCGACGACGCCATTCACGCTCGGCGGCACCGGGCACAATCAGTCGGCGATACATCGCCAGCGCCGAATCGCGCGGCATCTGCCCGCCGGCAAGGATGATCGGGATGTAGGCGACATGGAGGCTGACGTTGTGTCCCGGCGGCTCGCCGAGGCGGGGAGCGGTGTACCGCTCGGTGCCGCTGCCCACACCGAGTACCAGCTGTGGCCGTTCGGCGGCAAGCATGTGCGCCGGCACGTCGGAGGCCTGGGTGACGGCAGGGGAGCCAAGGAAGGCGTTGATGCTGCTCTTCCCCTCGGAGAAGAGGAAGGCGCGCGCGTTCTGCTCCCAGACCAGGTATTGCCCACCGAGTCCCGCTGGCCAAGCGTAGTGAATGTCCGGTGTGAACTGGGCAATGATATCGAGCGGCCGAATCGCATCGACCTCGAGCAGGATCACCACCGCGGGCAGGTCGAGCGGCACGAAGATGTGTTCGTGCACGGTGAACTGCTCGTGCGCGTAGGTGATGGTGATCCCCTCGGGGCGTTCGGTCATGGAGTGCGCGACCGAGCGGCCAGGGATGGGGGCGGTGTACTTCGGAATCCGGAAGGAGAGCTCGAAGTCGTGCAGCCACTTGATCGGCCACGACCAAAGTTCGAGGGGACCGTCCTCGGTACCCATGGCGATCGCTCGCCGCCCCACGGCAGAAACGAACATTCCCGCCCGGGCCGGACCACTCAGGGCGATTGGCGAGGTTCCCAGCGGAAAGAACGGGATCGTGGTGGTGCCGGTGTCGAATACCGGACGGGCCACCGCTGCCGGGGCACCTGGCGCCCGGGGGGGAGGATCCTGGGCCCGGGCCGGGCGCGCGAACAGCGCGGCGCCAGCCAGGCCGATCAGCAGCGGCCAGGGGCGTGTCAGG
>JANYAG010000078.1 GCA_025361465.1 Gemmatimonadota bacterium | reverse complement strand
CCGAGTTCGCGCTCGATGCGATAACGATCAGCAAGGGCCGACGCGAGGCGAGACTGGTCAGTCGACACGCAGTTCCGGGGTCAAGGCGATTACGGTGAGGAGTCTCTCCAATATGTTGCGGTGCCGCGGGTTATGTAAGGCACAGTCGGGTTTTCAGCCCGGGACAACGTGAGCGGCACTCCGGTCCCCTCGCTTCTCGCTTCTCGGGTAGCTTTCCCCATGCCCGAACTCCCCGAAGTCGAGTCGATTGTCCGCTCGCTCCGCCCGCTGATTGTCGGCCGGCGGATCGAAGCCGCGCGGCTGTCGCACGACAACGTCCTCGACGGGGTGACGAAACGACAGCTGCTCAAGCAGCTGCTCGGCCGCGAAATCCGGGATGTGACACGGCGCGCCAAGCACGCCCTGGTCCACACCGATACCAAGACCCTCGCCGTACAACCCGGGATGAGTGGTGCGCTGCTGGTCTACGACCGCCCGCTCACCGCCGACGAGATGAAGTACGCCGTGCTCCACTGCACCCTCGATGATGGTTCGCTGCTGGTCTATCGCGACGTGCGCCGGATCGGCACGCTGCGCTGGGTCGATGCCAAGGCCTGGGCCAAATACTCCTCGCGCCTCGGACCCGAGCCACTCGATCCGGAGTTCACCGCTGAAATTTTCGAGAAGCGGCTCAGAACATCGCAGGCCGCCATCAAGAAGGTGCTGATGGACCAGAAGGCTGTGGTGGGCGTGGGGAACATCTACGCCACCGAGGCGCTCTTTGCCGCCGGGATCGATCCGTCGAAGCCGGCACACCGGGTGCCACCTGAACTACTGCAGGCCCTCCACGCCCATGTGCAACGGATCCTCAGCGCCGCGATTGCGAGCGAAGGGACCTCGTTCCGGGACTACGTCAACGGCACCGGCAAGCCGGGGAGTTTCCAGCTGGAGCTGTACGTCTACGGCCGGGAGGGAGAGCCGTGCCGAGTCTGCGGCACCCGGCTGGCGAGCACCCAGGAGATCGACGCCCGGGGGACGGTGTTCTGCTGGAGGTGCCAGCGTTGAATGGTGATGAGTGATTGGTGAACGGTGACTGGTGATGGGAGATTGGTGAAACGGCAACCAACCGACCAGGTCTCCGGATTAACGGTAGATTAACGGGCCGGTGCTTACTTTCTGAGTTGATAGCGGTCTCCCGGTTCACCTCTCCCCAGAGCAGCTGTGCAGGAACCCCCAGCGGATTCCAGCGTCAATCCAGCGTCAACGGTCTGGCTCCGTTGTTTCGGGTCGCCGGCGCTCCTGAGCCGTCCGCGGGACGGGGCGGAGACGGCCCTCCTCCCTGCCGGAAAGCCGCTCCTCGTCCTCGCTATCCTGGCGACCCGCTTCCCGAACAAGGTCTCCCGCGACGAATTAGCGGAGCTGGGCTGGGGCCACCACGACGAGATCCACGCCAAGGGGTCGCTGCGACAGGCGCTCCACCGTCTCCGCCGCACCCTGGGCGGCGAAGCGATTGCCGCCGACGATCATTCGGCACGGCTGGTCACGACGATTCCCAGCGACTGGTCGGTGCTGAGTGCTGCGGTCGCGGAGGGAGATGACTGCGCCGTGGTTCAAGGCGTGACCGGTGACTTCCTCGACGGGATCGAGCACCGCGATGGTGAGGAGCCGAGTGAGTGGATCAACGCCGAGCGGATGCGGTGGGCGCTGCTGCTGCGCGCCGCGGCGCTGCGCCAGGGCCGACGGTCGCTGGCAGGTGGGGACATCGAAACGGCGATCAGCCTGGCAGAGCGCACCCTGGCCATCAGGGATGAGCGGCTGGCAGGATGGGAGCTCTATCTCGATGCGCTCCAAGCCACCGATTCGCCGAGCCGGCTTGAAGCTGGCTTGGCCCGACTCGAGGCGGCCGGGCGGCACGGTCACCTCGCGGTGGCCGACGCGGCCAACTGGAAGCGCCTGATCCTGCGTCATCGTCACGCCCTCGACGCGCTGCGTCTCGAAAGCAACGGCGCGGCGGCGCCCACCATCATCGGCGTCCTGCCGTTCACCGGGCGCGCCGCGCTGCTCGAGCACCTGCTGACCCTGCTCACCCAGCCGGCCAACGGGCCGCAACGCCCGCTGGCCATGATCGCCGGGCCGGGCTTCGGCAAGAGTCGCATGCTCGTGGAGCTCCGGTCACGGCTGGTGGCCCGCAGTGTGACGGTCGCCCGGGTCGAGGCGTTCGCAACCGAGACCTCCAGTCCGTGGGCGCTGCTCAACCGCGTCGTCAAGCGGGTGGTGACGTTGCCTGGCGCGGTGGGGATCGATCCGCGCGCCGCCGCCCACCTGGTGGCGCTGAATCCGCAGCTGCGCGAGCGCTTCCCCGGGGCGACCACCACCGCCGTCGCGACGCTGCCGAGGGAGGACGAACTCATTGCCGCCCTGGCCGAGTTGCTCGGTGCGGTGGGAGAGTCGCGTCCGCTGGTGCTGTTGGTGGACGACCTGCATTGGGGTGACGAGCGCTCGGTGGCGGTGATTCATGGCGCCCTCCTCCACCCGGATTCGGCGAACGTGCGGTGCCTGGCGGCCACTCGCGACGATGCACCCAAGCCATTCCGCGATGGCTACAGCATTCACTTGCCGTCGCTGACGGTCGAGTCACTGGAATCATTGATCGCCGCGTCGTTGCCGGCGATCGCCGCCACCCAACGCGCGGCCGCTGCCAACGCCATGCTGCTGGTGACGGGTGGCGTGCCGCACTACGTCGCCCGGGCGGTGCAGCGACTGGTGGCCCTCGAACCTCCCGGCCCCGATCAGGCCGACGACCTCGGCAGCCGAATGCTGGCCGCGATCCCCTCGCTCGAGCTCTATCGCGATCCGGCGCTGCCGGACGCCGGTGAAGGCCGCAACGTCCTCGAATATCTCGCCCTCGTCGACGAACCAGTCCGCGTGGAAGAACTCCTCGCCGTCCTCGGCGAGCGCGAACGGGGTACGCTGCAAGAGACGCTCGAGACGCTGCAGCGGCAGGGATCGATTGCGGTCGGCGAATCGGGCGTCCGCCTCAGCCACGACCTGGTGTTGCAGCAGATCATCGAAGGCCTGCCTGAGGGAAGGCAGCGGCTGCTGAGCCTGCAGCGGGCGCACCGGCTGGTGGAGCACGGTCTCGCCCTGCACGAACTGCAGCGCGCGGTGCGAATTTTCCTGGCGTACGAGCTCACCTTTCAGGCGGTGGCTGCCGTACGGACCTGGTGCCGCCGCTGGCCCGGCAGCGCCCGCGGCAGCGCCCTGGCCGACCTGTTGCTGCCACCGCTCTACACCCGGCGACTGCGCTGGCAGTTGATTGCCGCCGCCACCCCGGCCGCGCTCTGGCGGCTGTCGTTGACGGGGGTCGTCCTTGCCATGCTCGCGGCGGCGGGAGCGGACTGGTTCCAGTCCCCAGAAGCGCTGCGATCGGAGAACACGCCGCGCGTCCAGCCCACCGAGCCAGGGCTGGCCATCATCCGGAACATGGAACCGCCGCTCTTCACGGTGCGTGACCGACTCGGCCAGATCAGCACCCGACTCGACGGCGAGAGCCTGCGCGTGGTCGGCACGTCCGCCTCGGTGGACTCGCTGCACCTGTATCCGAACCCAGTCGTGCGCCATGGCC
>JANYAG010000068.1 GCA_025361465.1 Gemmatimonadota bacterium | reverse complement strand
CTGCAGCGAGCCGATCGCAGCGGGCACTTTACCCCCTTTGATCCGGCGTGGACCGGGCAGTTCAATTCCTTCGCCATGTCGCCCGACGGGCGGCGTGCGGCCGTCGGTGTGAGTACCGCCGCCGGGCTGGACATTTGGGTGAAGCAGCTCGACAAGGGGCCGTTCACTCGCCTCACGGTCAGCGGCCGGGACCGTCGCCCCACCTGGTCACCGGACGGCCGCGAGGTTGCCTTCGTGCGCGACAGCGCCAGTGGTGGTGACGTGTATGTGCGGGCGGTGGACGGTGGTGGCACCGAACGGCGGCTGGCGCACCTTGATCGCGCGATCCAGGAGGTGTCCTGGTCTCACGACGGTCACTGGATCCTGGTGCGCACCGAGACCGGCGCGGCAGGAAACGGCGATATCCTGGCGCTGAGTACCCGGGGCGATTCCGGCGTCGTGAAGGTGGCGACCAGTGCATTCACCGAGGTGCAGCCGGCGCTCTCCCCCGATGGGCGGTGGGTGGCCTACGTGTCGAACGATGCCACCACCAAGGAAGTCTACGTCCGGCCGTTCCCGAACAGCGACGCCGGCCATTGGCAGGTTTCCAATGGCGGCGGCGGTTCGCCCGTCTGGTCGGCGGACGGGAAGGAGCTCTTCTTCCTTGATGCGGCCAATCGACTCATCGCGGCACGGATCGGCTCGGGCCCCGGGTTCAGTGTGACCGAGCTCAAGCCGCTGTTCGATGCGACCCGATTCTCCTACAGCGGCTATCACCAGGCGTTTGAGGTGACGAGGGACGGGCGGTTCATCTTCGCCGGACCGCTTGGATCGGTTGCCGCCCAGACCGTTCGCCTGGTGCAGGTGGACGACTGGTTCGCCGACGTGAAAGCGAAAGTGAAGCAATGAATGATCTCCCTGTGGTGGAGCTGGTCGAGACATGATGACCCCGATCGATCGACTACGCGCGGCATTGTCCGACCGCTACGCCATCGAGCGCGAACTCGGTGCCGGCGGCATGGCCACGGTGTACCTCGCCGAGGACCTCAAGCACCACCGCAAGGTGGCGATCAAGGTGCTGCGACCGGAGCTCGCCGCCGTCATCGGTGCCGAACGTTTCCTCGCCGAAATCCGCACCACGGCCAACCTGCAGCATCCGCACATCCTGGCGCTGATTGATTCGGGCGACACCGACGGGATGCTCTGGTATGTGATGCCCTATGTCGAGGGCGAGTCGCTGCGCGACCGGATCAGCCGCGAGAAGCAGCTGCCGATCGCCGATGCGGTGCGGATCGCCACCGAAGTGGCCGGCGCCCTCGATTACGCCCACCGCCACAGCGTGATCCATCGTGACATCAAGCCGGAGAACATCCTGCTGCACGATGGCAGTGCCCTGGTCGCCGATTTCGGCATCGCCCTCGCCGCCAGCAGTGGCGCGGGGACCCGGATGACCGAGACGGGGATGTCGCTGGGCACGCCGCATTACATGAGCCCCGAGCAGGCGATGGGCGAGCGCGAGATCACCGCTCGATCCGATGTCTACGCCCTCGGCTGCATCACCTACGAAATGCTGGTGGGCGAGCCACCGTTCAACGGCCCCACGGCGCAGGCAATCATCGCCCGAGTGATGACCGAAGAACCGCGGGCGCTCACCTTGCAGCGCAAGACGATTCCGCTCGGGGTCGAGGCGGCCGTTCTGACCGCATTGGAGAAGCTGCCAGCAGATCGATTCGGGAGCACGGCGGAGTTTGCGGCTGCTCTGGCGAACCCGGCCACGATCACGGCGCGCGCGACCGCGCGGCCCGTGGTCGTCGTGAGCACGCGTCGCTGGCTGATCACCGGGACGGTCGGTGCCCTCGCGCTTGCCGCTGGCCTCGCCATCGGGACGTGGCGGACCGCAGGCACCACGGCTGGCGCACTTCTCACGCACGCCACCCTGGGGCTCGGTGACAGCACGGTGGTCCGCGCCGTCGGGAACATCCGACTCGCGATCTCGCCGTCGGGTCGACGGATCGTCTTCATCGGTCCCGACGGTACCGGATCCCAGCTCTGGGTCCGCGACTTGGATCAATCCGCCGCCCATCCGCTGGCGGACTCCAAGGGCGGCTTCGCACCATTCTTCTCGCCTGATGGGGAATCGGTCGGGTTCTTCACCAATGCGGTTGGCAGCTCGGTCATGAAGGTCGTTGCCGTCACCAGCGGAGCAGCCCGGACCGTGGTGCAGGACTCCGTGGCCGGGTTCGGTGGTGCCGACTGGGCCGATGACGGCCAGATCTATTTCACCCACGCGACCCTCGGGATTGCCCGGGTATCGCCGTCCGGTGGTGCGGTCACCAGGATCTCTCGTCCCGATTCCACCCACGGGGTGACGGAGCACGACTACCCCGACGTCTTGCCGGGGAGTCGCTTCGCCGTGGTGATGCTCTGGAAAGGGTCGATCGCCGCGAATCACATCGGCATGATCGACTTGAAAACGGGTTCCGTCACCGATCTCCTCGCCGGGACCTATGCCCGGTACGTTGCCCCCGGCTTTCTCGCCGTGGGCACGTCAGAAGGGCGCGTGCTCGCGGTCCGAATCGATCCCCGGTCCGGGCGCATCTCCGGAACGCCGGTCCTCATGTTGCAGGATGTCCAGCAGGAATCCACAGATGGGACGGTGCAATTCGCCGTGTCGGAGAACGGCACGATGGCGTACGAACCGCGCACGGGCGGCAACGACGGCCTGGTCTGGGTCGACCGCAGCGGCGCCAGAACGCCGGTGGACACGGCGTTGAAGGGCAGAATCGGCGAGGTCGCCCTGTCGCCCGACGCCAGCCAGATTGCCTTGAGCAGAAACCTGAATGGTGAGACGCAGGTCTGGGTCGAGCAGCTGGCGACGGGCGCGCTGACCCGTATCTCATTCGACGTGACGACCGCCGACCGGCCGGTCTGGACGATCGACGGCAAGAAGATCGCCTTTCTGGCCGCTCGCGATGGCCGTCGCACCTCCTGGATGCGTCGAGCCGATGCCAGCGACAGTCTGCAACCTGCGTCGCCGGGTGGCACCAGACTCGACGAGATCACCTTCGATCCGAGCGGTCGCTACACCGTGCTGCGATCG
>JANYAG010000033.1 GCA_025361465.1 Gemmatimonadota bacterium | reverse complement strand
GCTCTGAGGCGGGCGACTTCTCTATATTCGGTGCTGGACCGGTGCAGGATCGAGGGGCGCGTTCGCCCCGTGAACGACGCGAAGGAAGGTCAATTGACGAAGAAGAAGGCGGCACCACGCCCCGCAGCCATGCCCACGGCCCTGGATCAGGCCCGGGATGAGCTGTTCAGCCACATCCTCCGTTGTGGGGTGCTGGAAGCAGCGCCGGAACACCAGAAGGAGTGGATCGACGACACGATGCAGTACATCGCCGACCGCTACACCGACCTCAAGGAGGCCGAACTGGCCCAGGTCCGCGTCCTCGGCGAACGTTTTTGCCAGCCGGTCGTCCGCCGGGCTCCCGTCTCCAAGTCGGTCGAGGCCGCGGCCGAAGCTCCGGTCGAAGAGTCCGCCGACGCTCCTGCCGAGCAGGAAACCGCCGGAGCAACCGCGTAGCCCTGCGTACGTAGCATGATGGAACGTGACGGCCGACTCTCGAGGTGAGGGTCGGCCGTTTGTCTACTCGATCACAATCTCCGTCTTGATCGGAATGTCGGGATTGAACGTCGCGACGACGCTGCAGTACTTCTCGATCGACAGGGCCACCGACCGCTCGGCCTTCTCGCGGTCCAGCCCTTCGCCCGCCAGGTGGAACACCATGGTGATTTCGGTGTAGCGCTTGGGATACTCCTCACGCCGCTTGCCGTGAATCGCGATCCGGCACCTTGCCAGCTTCACCTTCTTCTTTTCCAGGATGCTCACCACATCGGCGCCGGAACAGGCGGCCGCGGCGAAGAGCAGGGTGGTGACTGGCGAGGCGGCGGTGGTGCTGTTGCCGTCGATCGTGGAGACGTGCCCGCGCGGATCGGTGCAGGTAAAGCAGAGGTCGTGGGTCCAGTCGAGCGTGGCGTGCCGCATGTTCGCGTCGGTCATGATTTCCTGAGCTTCCGGAAGAAGGGTTTGTTGTAGTCGTACACGGCGTACACGGCGACCGCGCCCGTGGCCCAGGCCGCACGGTGCAGCAGCTCCCAGTCCATCACGAAGGCCACCAGCGTCAGGAACTGCATCAAGGTGACGGCCTTGCCGCCGACGCGTGCCGGGACCGAGGCGGTACGCCCGGTGATGATCATGATGACGAAGGCGAAGGTGGCCACGATGTCGCGCGCCAGCACGGCGACGATCTCATACCACGACAGCGCGCCGCTGAAGAGCACCACGCCGAAGGCGAACGCCATGAAGAGCTTGTCCGCCACCGGGTCGAGCAGGACCCCGAGACGCGAGCCGCCGAAGCGTCGGGCGACGAAACCATCACCCAGGTCGGTCGCCGCCGCGAGACCGAGGAGCGCCAGCCGCGCGTCGGTTCCGGTGACAAAGGGAAATGCGATCGCCAGCGGAATCCGGAGCAGCGTGATTCCGTCGGCGACCGCGAAGGCGGCCCGGCGTACGACCGGTGTATCGAGACCCAGCATCCGCCAAAGCTACCGGGGTGGCCTCGACTCCACGACACCCTCGGCGCGCCGGGCCGCGTCGAGACCGGCGGCGGCCACCTGCTGCACCGCTTCGGCAGTCACCGCTTGCCAGGGAGCGGCCGGATCGTCGAGTTCCTCAAGGCCAGCCCCATGGAGCCAGGCATCGGCGATTTCGCCGGCATAGGCGCCACCGGTCTGCCGCGACATCTCGGCACCGCCGGCGAGCATCGCCGTGGCGCGATGCAATTCGTCGTCCGTCGGGGGCTCCGCCACGAAGGCCCCGAGGTCGGCGAGCATGGCCGCGCGCGCCTCATCCAGCCGCTCTGGTGCGGTCGCGATATAGGTGAGCAGCGCCCCGGCTGCCCGGCGCTGCCAGGTCGAGGCGATCACGGTGTAGGCGAGCGAGCGCTTGTCGCGCAGCGACTCGAACAGCCGGCCGCCCAATCCGCCGGCGATCGCCGCCCAGGTATCGGCCGCGAAGCGCGCCGGATCGGCGCGGGTCGGACCAGGAAAGACCATCGCCAGTGCCGACTGCCGGCGGTCGCGCGACTCGACGCGGAAGCCGGAATACATCGCTGCGGCAACGATCACGGGGTTCGCCGCTTCGCTGGTCGAAGCATCGCGGCTCCATGGCACGAAGGCATTCGCCGCCTGCTCGGCGAGCTGCTCCGGATCGGCATCACCAACCACCACCACGGTGGTGCGGCCCATGGCGAGGAGTCGAGCGTGCCATGCCTGCAGGCTCGGTGCGTCAAACGATGCCACCGATTCCGGGGTGCCGAGCATCGGGACGCCGTACCCGGTATCACCGAAGGCCACGCCGAAGGCGAGTTCGAACGGGAAGCGCATCATGTCGTCAGCGACGGCCTTGGCATCCTGCCGCAGCAGGTCGCGTTCGGTGCCGACCGCCGTCGGGCCGAAGCGCGGATGGAAGAGCAATTCAGCCAGCAATGCCGCGGCCATCTCCGCGTGTTCGGGCAGGACCGCCGTCGCAAAGCCGAGAGAATCCGCGCTGAGGGACGTGGAGAACGCGCCACCGAGGGACTCGATGGCCAAGGCCAGCTGCGACGCATCACGCGCCCCTGTCCCGCGCAGCATCGCGCGCATGGCGAGCGCACTCAGCCCCGCGGTCGTGGGCCCTTCCGGCTCGACGCGCAGCCGGTAGGCACCGAGCGTGGTCTGCGTCGACTCGGCATGACTTGCCGCGAGAATGTCGAGCCCCGGCAGCGCCAGGTGCCAGACACCATGCGCCGCCTTGCCACGGGTTGAGATCACCGCGCGCGACGGCGTGATGATCGCCACCTCGTCGACCGCCGTCGGTCCTCGCGGCATCTCCTGCATGGCGGCGTACAGGCGGTCCACATCGAATGGCGTGTCGTTGCCATTGGGGAAGAGTGCGACGCCGCTCACCGCCTCGGCCGTCAGGTACTCGGCAGCCAAGTCGCGAATCCGTTGCGGCGTGACGGCGAGGAGTTCGGCCTCCTCGCGATCGAGGCGGGTGACATCACCCTGGGCCTCGGCTTCGACCAGCGTCATCGCCCGCCCCTCATAGCGACCGAGGCGACGCTGCCATCGCATTCGAGTCATCGCGCGCACACGGTCGAGCTCACGCGCCGACGGGCCACGTTCGCGCAGCTCCCGCACCGCGCCGCCGATCGTCATCAGCGTCTCGCCCAGTCGGGCCGGTTCAAGTTCGGCGCCGACGGCAAAGATGCCGGTGGCCTGTCCGGCGCCGAGCGAGGCGTCACCGGCACTGTAGTGTCCGGCCCCGATGGACGAGACGGTGCCGGGCTCGCGCAACATCCGCGTCAATCGCCCGCCGCGACCGAGCCCGAGCACCCCGGAGAGCATCTCCATCGCCGGTTCCTGCGGGTCGAGGGCGCCCACGCCACGCCAGCCGAGGACCAGGTCGACCATCGTCACGTCACTTTCGATCCGTCGGGTGCGCACCGTTGGCGGCGTGGTCTCGATTGGGCCGGGGAGGATCGGCTCGGCGGTGCCCTGCCAGTCTTCCCACGCGGCGCGGAGCAGCTCGAGTCCGGCCGACTCGTCGATGTCCGCCACCAGTGCCACGATGGTGCGCGCCGGTGCGTAGCGCGCCCGGTAGTATCCGGCCACTTCGTCGCGGGTGAGTCGCTCGAGCCGCTGCTCGAGGCCGATGCGCCACCGGCGGATCCGGTGCTGATCGAAGAGCAACTCGTGCAGTGTTTCGCCGGTGACGGCCGAGGGGGAGTCGAGCTTGCGGCGCGCCTCCTGGATGATCACGCCGAGTTCGCGCTGCAGCTCGTCGGGATCGATCAGGGCGTTGCGGACCTGATCGGCCTGGAGGAGCGCCAGTTCGGCGGCGGCGCGAACCGGCACCACCGCGTGATACACGGTGCGCTCGTAAGCGGTGTGGGCGTTGAGCGACCCGCCAAGCGCCTTGGTGTGACGCGCCAGTTCGCCGGGCCCCAATCGGGGCGTGCCCTTGAAGAGCATGTGCTCGAGGACGTGCGACACGCCGACGAGGGTGTCGGGTTCGTCGAGAAAGCCCGCGCCGATGCGGGTGATCAGGGCGGCGGCGGGCGCGCTGCGGCGGCGCTGCACCAGCAGTGTCACCCCGTTGGCGAGGCGCTCGCGTCGAAGACCGGTTGTCGGGAAGAGACTCACGAGGTCAGGAGCGGCCGCGGCTCCACCGTCGGGGGCCGCCAGTCATTGCAGGATCCGGATGACACCAGCCGCGGCAGATCCCTTGAGGAACTGTTCGGCGCCGGTGAGGGGAATCGTGACGCCGGTTTCGGCGCTGCCGCGACGGGCGAACGACTCCATGAACTCGTCGACCGTGTTGTCGGCCCAGGCACCCTCGACCGCCTGCAGCTGCAGCACCAGGTCGTCCCACGATCCGCGCAGCGTCAGGCCGCTGAGCGTCTCGATCACGTGCGACATGGCATCGCCGGGCGACCGTCGCAGCATGTCGGGCACCTCGCGCATCAGCGTGCCGAACAGTTCGAGCTGGTTGGGATCGCGTGGTGTGCCGTCGGCCTGGCGCGTCTCGATCTCATCGAGCATCGCGTCGTCAAAAGTCGTGTCGGCGTTGAGCTCGGCGAGACGGGCAAGCCAGGGCTGGATCTCGGTGTCGTCGTCTCCAACCGTGCGGGCCGACTTCATCAGCTCGATCGTGCGCCAGATGCCGAGGTCGTCGAAGTGATCGTCGGGCTGGACGCGGGCGAAGTGCAGCAGCGCCGCGGCGAACTCGCCGCGATCATAGAGGATGTTGGCGAGATAGATCCGCGGCTCGGAATAGGCGGGTTCGAGTTCGAGGGCGCGCCGGAGCCAGTAGAAGGCGTCGGCATCCATCCCCAGGCGGTGCACCGTGTAGCCCAGGGCCGCGGCCACTTCCGGCGACCCGGCGTGGTGCTCGCGCGCGTGCTCGAAGAAGCGCCGCGACTCGACGAAGTAGCCCTCGCGGAAGAGGGCACGACCGACCTGCAGCATCAGTTCGTGATCGTCGCCGAAGCCCAGTTCGATCAGCTTGCTGAACGCGCGCAGCGCGCCCTCGACCTGGCCCAGCACGAGCAGCGTCTCGCCCACACCGGCGAGCGCATCCTCGTGGTCGGGATCGATCGCCAACACGGTGTCGAACGCCTGGCGTGCCCAGGCGTATTCCTCGCGCGCGAGCTGGGCATAGCCGATGCCCACGTGCAACTCGAGTGATTGGGGATAGCGCTTCAGCCCATCGCGGAGGAGCTCGAGGGCGTCGTCATAGCGGGCTTCGTTATACAACTGGTGGGCCTGTTC
>JANYAG010000031.1 GCA_025361465.1 Gemmatimonadota bacterium | reverse complement strand
CGGCGCCGCGGCGAGTACGAGCAGCAGCTCGGCGCTCCCGCTCCGCGGCATCCGCATCCCATCGCGGGGTTGATAGATCTTGACCGGCGCCTCGACGATGATCCTCGCCTGGTCGGATTGCTCCAGCATGGTGATGTCGCGCATCACGTAGATGCCGCGCCCGTAGGTCGAGACCACCACGTCGTGCTCACGCTTCGCAACGGTGATCCAGCTCACCGGTGACGCGGGCAGGCCGGTGCGGAACGGTGTCCACTTCGCGCCATCATCGAGCGTGTAGTACAGGGCATTGCCCGTGCCGACGAAGAGCATCCCTTTGCGATTCGGATTCTCCGCCAGCGACATCGCGTAGGCCAGGGGGTGGTCCTGCGGCAGGGCGTCGCTGATCCGCTGCCAGGTCTTGCCGAGGTCGCTGGTCTTGTACACATACGGCTTGCGATCGTCCATCATGTGGTAGTCCACCACCACATAAGCCGTGCGCGCATCGAAGCGCGATGGCTCGATCTTGCGAATCGTGCCCCAGGGCGCCAGGCCAGTCACGGTCTTCGTCACGTCATTCCACTTGGCGCCACCGTCGGTCGTGTTCCAGATCTTGCCGTCGTTGGTCCCCGCCCAGATCAACCCCTTCTGGATTTCCGAAGGGGCGATCGCGAACACCACTTCACCGTAGAACTGGCCGAGGTTGTCGCCGACAATCCCGCCCGAGGAGACGATGCGAGTTGGATCGTTGGTGGAGAGGTCGGGCGAAATGACTTTCCAGCTCTGGCCGGCGTTCGACGTCTTGAAGATCACCTGGCAGCCGTAGTAGACCGTAGTGGGATCGAACGGGTCGATCGCCAGGGGCGGGGTCCAGTGGCAGCGGTACTTCGCCTTGTCGGGCGGAGAATCGAGCGTATGGTTGCCCGGGGCCACCGATCGTGCCAGCCCGGCCTTGTCATCGAATCGCGTCACCTTGTTGCCGTAGCAGGTGGCCCAGACAATGTCGGGATTGCCCGGCGTGGGCAGCGTGAAGCCTGACTCGCATCCCCCAAGTCCCGCCTGCCAGCTCGATGCCGCTGCGGCACCGGCACCGCCGCGCACGCCACGCCCACCGCCACTGTAGGACGGCACATTGGTCACCGGCACCGGCGACGTGTTCGCGCCGCGCATGGTGCCGTCGTCCTGCCGGTTGCCGTAGACCCAGTAGGGTATCCGATCATCGATGGCCACGTGATACATCTGGGCCACCGGCAAGGAGAAGCGGGCGTAGCTCTGGCCGTGGTCTCGGGTCATGCTGGCCCCGCCATCGTCGGTAAGCGCCCAGTGCGACGGGTTTCTCGGGTCGACCCAGACGTCATGGCAATCACCGCAGCTGCCGCCGAAGGGGAAGGTCTCGCCGCCGTTCAGCGAGCGGTGAAACGACGAATTGGCGATGAGGACTTCGAGGTCATTCTCCGGATTGACCATCAGCTTGATGTAGTACCCGGCGCGCCCGATCAGCGAGCGGTCCCAGCTCACCACCTTCCATCTCGCTCCGCCATCATCCGAACGCCAGAGTGATCCCTGATCGGGTGTCTGGATCAGGGCGTAGACCCGGCTCGAGTTCGACGGCGCCACGGCCACGTCGATCTTGCCGAGCGGGGAATGCGGTAACCCCGGGTCGGTGATCCGGTTCCAGCTCGAACCGCTGTCGTGCGAGACATAGACGCCGCTCCCCTGGCCGCCGGAGAACATGGCCCAGGTGTGCATCACCACTTCCCACGTGCCTGCGAACAGCGTCTTGGGATCGCTCGCATCGATCGACAATCCGGAGCAGCCGGTATTCGGGTTGACGAACAGCACCCGGCTCCACGTGGCACCACCGTCGAGGGTGCGGTAGACGCCGCGCTCTTCCTGCGGTCCAGTGGCGCGGCCGAGGGCGCAGACATACACGATGTTCGGGTTGCTCGGATGAATGACGATCTTGCCGATCCGGCCGGTTTCCCTCAGTCCCATGTTCTGCCAGGTCGCCCCCGCATCACTCGACTTGTAGATGCCGTCTCCCATCACATCGGCATCGCGAATGGCCCACGCCTCGCCGGTACCCGCCCAGACGATGCGCGGATTCGACGGCGCGGTCGCCAGGGCGCCGATGGCCTGCACCGACTGGTCATCGAAAATCGGCGCAAACGTCTTGGCGCCATCAGTCGTCTTCCAGATGCCGCCGCTGGCTGCGCCGAAGTAGTACGTGGAGGTGTCTCCCGGCACCCCGGCGACCGACGCGATCCGGCCGCCGTTGTCCGGGCCGATGTAGGAGAACCGGGGTGGTTGCACCACGGTCGATCCGCCGCCGCCGCGGCCGCCGCGTTGTGCCCCCAGAGGGGAGGCGGCGAGGGTGAGCAGGGCGAAGATGCACCGGGAGAGGATCGAAGTGCGGATCATGGGGTGACCTGAAAGTCGGGAATCTGGACGAGGGGTGGTGACCGAAACGACGGGGTCCGTCGTGGCGTACCGGGAAAGTATGGGGCGGCGAGGAAGTTGTGTCGAGGGCGTTCCACTGCCGCCCCGCCGTCCTGCGGTCGTCGGCCTTAACTTTCGGGCTCCACCATCGACCCAGGGAAGACCATGCCCGTCATCACTCCAGCCCACCTCCACATCCTCGTCAATCACATCCCGGTTATCGGCGTGCCATTGGTCGCCCTGCTGCTGGCCTGGGGCATCTTTCGCCGCCACGACCTGGTAATCCGTGCCGCGCTGTACGGCGCCATCCTCATGGCCGGGGGCTCCTTCCTCGCCGACCAGACTGGTGATGGCGCCAAGGACAACATCGAGCATGAGGCCTGGGTGAAGAAGGAAGCGATCCAGGCGCATGAGGACGCGGCCGACTATGCCAACATCGCGGCCCTCGTCACCGGAGCCGCGGCGCTGGTGCTGCTGGTCATGGCCCGTGGCGGGAAGCCGGTCCACCGCGTTGGCGCGACGGTAGTGCTGGTCGCCACGGTTGTCACTGGCGCCGCGATGGCGAGGACCGGCTGGGAGGGCGGCAAGATTCGGCACTCGGAGTTCCAGTCGCCCGTGGCAGCAAGCCAGGGGGCCAAGGACGTCGATTAGCGGGGACTCGCTCCGACGCGGACATGGGCCCAATCGTCTGCCCGCAGCCCTGCGGCGCGCCGTGCTCGTTCTCGGGCTCGGCGCGTCGTCGCTCGCGGCCCAGTCCCCCGTCGAGCGCGCGATGCTCGCCGGTTGGGATGATTCGCTGCAGCTCGCCGATGCCACCTCCATTGCCCGACTTGAGCCACTTTCGAAAGCGGGGTCAGGGGGCGCGGCCGGCGACCTGCGGCATGTCCTCTACCAAGTCCGCACCGCGCTCCTGCGACACGATCGCAGCGACCTCGAGCTGGCGCTTGGCAACCTGCACTGGATTTCATTGCGCCGGACGGAGTGGCCCTGGCCGTCGTACGGACTGGCGCTGGGATTTGTCGAGATGGCACGGGCGAGGATGCCGGTGCTGGAGTCCGGCGGCCAGAAACCCGGCGAATCGCACGTCGAGGCCGCCTGGCGAAACCTGGCCGAGTCGTTCCAGGACGATCCTGATTTTGAGCCGGCTCGCGCGCTGGCGATTCACCTGCTGGTGCCGGAGGGCGATCGCGCATTGCGGCGGGACGAGCGGGCGGTCCTCAAGGGGCTGTTGCGAAGGGAGCATCCCGAAGCAGGCGCATTGCTGGTCTGGGCACGCCTCCTCCGTGCTCAGGGGAAGTTCGACAGCGCGCTGGTGGCCCTCGATCGGGCCGTCGGGGCTGGCGGCGATCGCCCGCGCCTCGCACTGGAACGCGCGCGCGTCCTCCGGGCGCGGGGCGAGACGAAGACCGCCGGTGCCGCGTACTGGCAAGGCGTCGAGCATCTGACGCCGGTCGGCCGCGAGGCGTATCGGTATGACCTCGCATGGATCATGGATCCCGATTCGCTACCGCTTTTTGACGCCGTGCCGATCGAAAACGTCCCGGCGTGGCTGCATCGTTTCTGGGATGAGCG
>JANYAG010000027.1 GCA_025361465.1 Gemmatimonadota bacterium | reverse complement strand
GTGCGCGGCGGCAGCATCGTCGCCGAGGGCACACCGGAGCAGGTGGCGGCGACGGCGGGGTCGTACACGGGGGAGTTCCTTCGCCGGGCCTTGGGGGGCCGCTGATCCGCTAGATTTCCTGCGTCCCCCGCACACGGAGGCCCACCATGAAGACCGATGCCATCATCGAGATCCTCGGGTACGCCAACGGCAACCTGTTGCCGGTCCGGCTGGTGCTCCGTGACGGTTCCGAGGTGACCGGAGTTCCATCCAGCGTCGATCTCCATCCGACGGCCCATGAAGTCTTCCTGCGGCCCGCGGGAGACGACGATACCGAAATCGGGATCTCGTTGACTGCGATCGTTTCCGCCGAACTCGGATAGCCTCCGTTTCCGGCTGAAACATCCCGTGTCTCCCTGCCGTACGGCAGGACCTGAAGGCGGATCTTTCGCGTCTGGGAGGGGTTGTGGTCGATGTCGAGGGAGTGCTGGCGATCACGTTTCTCTTCGGCGGTGGCGCCCTGGTGGGGATTTCGTTCTCGCCGATAGGGCGTGCCCTCGCCGACCGGCTGCGGCACGGCAAGGTGCCGCTCGAGGCGCCTCAGGTCGACCCGGCGATCTACGAGGAACTTGACCAGCTTCGCACCGAGATGTCGGAGTTGCAGGAGCGGGTGGACTTCACCGAGCGGTTGCTCTCCAAGGGGACTCCTGATGCGCCGGCGTCCGCGGGGGGAATGTGATCGGGAAACCGGGCATTCTGATCGCGAATCTGACCGACCGGATCACGGGGTAGCCGCGATGGATTTTCAGAAGATGTATGGGATCCTGATCTTCTTCGCCGGAATCGTGGCCATCGCCATGGTCGCGGGGATCGGCGGATTTGCAATTCTCAATGGGTTCAAGACCAATCAAGGGAAATGGAAGCGGATATCCGAAGCGGGAGACTTGACCAGTGAACTCGACGAGTTGCGCGCGCGGCTTGACGATCTCGAGCGGCGCGGACTGGTCTCGGGCGAAGTCGAATCGCAATATGCCCGCCTCGCTGAACTCGAGGAACGTCTCGATTTCGCCGAGCGACTGTTGGCCCAGCGAAATGATCCGGCACGGCTTCCCCTGGAGGGCCCGTTGGCATGAACAAAGGTGGCTCGAAGATTCTGGGCATCGTCCTCGTTCTGGTGCTGGCCGGCATGTCGCTGGCCTATCTCGGGGCATCGATCGATGAATTCTCGCGCCGCGGCTTCGAGTATGTGCTGGCAGCCCTCGCTGGGGGCGGGGTGTTCTTCTGGTTGATGCTCCGGGGCCCCGTCGGCAAGGCGATCGCCTCCCTGCTGGAGGGCGACACGCAGCATGATGAAGAGCTGGTGATGCGGGTCGAGGATCTCGAGGCGCGTCTTGCCGAACTGTCGCTCGAACAGCAGCGCGTGGGCGAACTGGAAGAACGGCTCGATTTCACGGAGCGACTGCTCGCGCAACGCGATGTTGAAGCAGCCCGTCGCCTGCCGGAGGGATCCTGATGGTGCAATCATCCGAACGCGGTGGGGGACGGTTCTTCTACATCGCCGGCGCCATCACGGTCATGGTGATGTTCGCGTCGCTGTCCTCGGTCAGCGAGAAGATCGGCCCCGCGTCGATTCCGATCTGGTTTGCCGCGCTTGGGGCCGTGGCAGTGGTGCTCCGGGGTCCGGTCGGCACCGCGCTCGGGAAGCGGATCCAGGGCGACGTCCCGACCGCCGAGTTGAGTCCCGAAGTGCACGAGACCGTCTTTGCCGAGCTGGATGACTTGCGCGTGCGGGTCGGGGAGCTGGAGGAACGCCTCGACTTCTCCGAACGGCTGCTCGCCCAGCGTGCACAACAGGAGGAGGGGAAGTGAGCGAATACCGTTGGCGGCACTCCACCGCCGTCACTACGTTTCCGCCAGTTCCCGGCCGACGCCGGGATCGGAGGTAGCACGATGACGAATCGCGAAGACGTCCGTTCCTTTCTGGACCGGCTCGAGTTGCCGGTCGAGAATCTGGCGGATGACATCTGGATCGTTCGGACCGCCGAAGGCGCCGAATTGGTCGTGAGCTACGCCCCACCCGTACTGGTGCTCCGCGTGCGGGTGATGCCGCTGCCGAGTGATCCGGCCCGGGCCGGCAAGCTCTGCCGCCAGCTGCTCGAGTACAACGCCCGCGAGCTGGTGCTCGGCTCCTATGGCGTCGAAGGCGACAACGTCGTCCTCACCGATGCGATGGAACTCGAGAACCTCGACTTCAGTGAGTTCGAGGCGAGCGTCGATTCGCTCTCCCTTGCCCTCGCCTCCCACTTGAGCGCCTTGGCGCCCTACCGGGAAGGGTGACCACATGGGAATCTTCGACCGTTTCGCCACCATGCTGCGTTCGAACCTGAACGACCTCATCTCCCGGGCCGAGAATCCGGAGAAGATGCTGAACCAGCTGATCGTCGACATGCGAACCCAGCTCGACAAGGCGCGCCAGCAGGTGGCCCAGTCGATCGCCG
>JANYAG010000023.1 GCA_025361465.1 Gemmatimonadota bacterium | reverse complement strand
GGGGGTGACCATCCTCTCGCCCGACGTCAACGCCAGCGAATGGCGCTGCACCGGCGCCGGGCGCGCGCTGCGCGTCGGACTGCAGTTCATCAAGGGGCTCTCCAGCGACGGCGCCGATCGCCTGCTCGCCGAACGCGCCCGCGGCGGGCCCTACCAGTCACTCGAGGCCCTGCGCGCACGTACCGCCCTCACCAACGACGATTTCCGCCTGCTCGTGAAGGTCGGCGCCTGCGATGCAATCGCGAGCGACTGGACGCGACCCCAGATGCTATGGATGATCGACAGTTCCTCATCCCGAGTGCAACGAGGGACCTCCGAGGTCCCTCGCTCTGCTCGGGATGAGGGGGGGCTGGTCAGGGAGTCCTGTCGCATTCCACCGCTCCGCGACTACTCACCGGAGCGCAAGCGCCAGGATGCCTGGACGCTGCTTTCCTTCTGCCTCGATGCCCACCCGATGGCGCTCCACGCCGAATCGTTGCGCCGCTTTCGACTGGTGCCGAGCAACCGATTGCATGAACATATCGGTCGCAGCGTCCTGATGGCGGGGATGTACACCACCGGCAAGCCGGTGCACACCGCCAAGGATGAACCGATGCAGTTCGCCACCTTCGATGATGGCGAGGGACTGGTCGAGTGTGTCCTCTTTCCCGATGTCTACCGCGAACGATCCCATGTCCTCTTTGATCAGGGACCGTTCATCTTCCGCGGCAAGGTCGAGGAGGAGTTCGGCGCCATCACGGTGACCGTCTCCCAGCTCGAGCGGCTGGAGCGGATGCTCGCGCGAATGGGCCCGGCGGGAGGTGCAGCGCGAGCATGACGGCAAACGGTGGCGCCCGATTGGACGCCACCGTTTGCGTGGCCAGGGAACAGCACGGCGGTGGAAACGCTACCGCATCAGCGCATCATAGAGCGGAGAGACCGGCCGCACCGCAGGGGCTTCATTGGACAGCGTCAGGGCCAGCACCCGAATCCTGCTGTTGGTGGGCAGGGTGATCTTTGTGGTGCCGGCCGGAAGATCGATGGCATACCCGAACAGGTAGGAGTACGCGTAGGGATCGTTGCTGCCGTCACTCAGGTGACGGTGCGAGGCGAACCAGGCAACCGGCGCACGCTTCACGTACCCCGGCGTGAGACCGGCAAATTCGGTGACCGTGCGCATGCGAACGGGGGCACCAGCCGGAGCACCGGCGCGCGGCGGAAGGGGTTCTTCATGGGAGGTCCAGAGGCGGTTGTCCCACTGACCGATGTAGCCACCCCAGTCCTGGATCGTGAGATCGACCGGCGTGTCGCCGACACGGAACGTTGCCTTCTGGTCGCCATCAGCAGCGGCCAGCAGGTAGACGCGCGTGAAGGCGCCGGCCGGCAGGGTGATCGTCTGCCCCTGCGGCACGACGGCGTTGAACGAATCAGGGCGCGCGAGGGTGAAATGAATGCCATCGAACGGCAGGTCGCGCGGGAGCATCTCGGCCGGCAGGCTCCGCGCCGACCCGTCGAAGACTCCACCACCGACTGAATGATCCGTGCTCGCCACCTTCCGGTCAAAGGGCAGTGCCAGCGCTTGCCACTTGGGTGGCGTCGCCTGCGCACCGGCAGCAGGGGCCAGTTTCAGCGCAAAGCTGCGAATCTGATAGGGAGTAAAGTCGGTCACGAGCGCGCCGGCTGTCACGGTCGCAACACCGAGCGGCTGCTCGGCCCCGGTGATTTCGCGCGCACTGGCGATCGGCCCGGCAAATGCCAAGCTGACGCCCTTCGCCGGCTTGCCATCGAGCTCCACCAACCGCACGACAACTTCGTCGCTCTGCTCGGCCCGCTTGACGGCGAGCACCCGCACCCGGCTGTTGTTCAGCCGGAGCAGCGAGAAGGTCGTGCCGAGGGCCCCGGCGTGCCGAGGTGCCTCGAAGGCGAGCAGCGGCTGGTTCAGCCGCCATGCCTGCCAGTCGGTCTGCCCCTGGCGCCAGTCGCCGGCATGCCCGGCAAGTCCGAACACGAACTCGTGATGCCCCCAGTCCTGGCTCGACTGGTCGGCGTAGGAGCGTCCGTTGCCGGTACCGATCCCCGGGGTGCGCATCAACGTGAGACGCAGCGTGTTGTCGTCGGGCTTGTCCGACGCGTTCTTGCTGTCGGAAAGCACCGTCACACCAAACGTCCCCGACTTGTCGGTCAGGTCGAACCACTGATGGGACGGCACCTCGAACTTCTTTTCGTGATTGTTACTGCGCTGGAGGGTGCCGATATCCCAGTTGTACGTCGCCAGCGGATTTGACGCCGCCAGCGTGAAGGTCGCCTTGAGGTTGGCCTCGGCCGTCTTCCAGTCGATGACGTTGCCGAACTCGACGCGATTGCCGGCGTCACCGGCCGCCAGGCGGATCGTCTGCGCGAACACCGAGCCTTCGGTCTCGCGAACGACCTCAATCGCCACACGGGCCGGGCCGCTTTCGACGACCCGGATCTTCGCCGACCCTTGCACGAAGGCACGCGGCGGCTTCTGCTGGTCGGCCCAGTCCATGTTCCACGCCGGCCAGTCGACCGGCTTGTCGGTCTTGATCGCCAGGCGGATCGGTGCGGAGAGCAGTTCCTTCTTGATCGACTTGTCGAACAGGCTTGCGACATCGCCGTTGGCATCCAGGGTGATGCGATAGCGCGCGTTCTCGAGCGTCGAGGCCGTCACGGCAAGAGCCGATGCAGCGGCCTTGCCGGTCAAGAGGTCGATGCCCTGAACATCGAACACGGCGTAGCCCGACGACGGAACCTTGGCGAGGAACATCACCTTGCCCGCAGCGGTCACTTGGGACGCCACTTCCTTGCCATCCGGTCCAGTGACGCGCACGGCCTTCGGTGTCCCGTTCGCAAAGGTCACCGCCGCCTCCACGATGTCCTCGCGCGCGATATTGAGCGGGTTGAAGACCACGACGGCCGCGCCCTTGGTCTGGGTGTTCAGCGCCGACGCCACCACGTCGGTGGCGCTGGTCAGCACGCCGGCGAACTGATTCAGGGCGAGCAGCTCGTCGTTCCACGCGTACTCATACGCCTTCGGGATACTGGTGCCGGGAATGATGTCGTGGAACTGCGCCCCCATCACCAGCGTCCAGGCGTCATTCAGCCGCTTGAGCGGATACGGCCGGCCACCGAGCCACTGGGCGGCCAGCGAGGCGCGCTCTGCGGCGTCCGCCAACACTTCGTTCTGGCGGTTCCAGCGCTTGAGGTAGGTCTGCGACGTGATCGAGCCGGACGAATGCTCAATCAGGAGCAGGTCGCCCTTGTAGTGCTGCAGGCCGGCCACCTGGTCCGGCTTGATGTCGAGGAACATCTGCTCCGCCGACCCTTGCACGACATGCACCGGGCCGTCGCCAACCCGGATCGGTTGCGGCGTCGGCGCGGCCACCACCGGCTGTCCCGGGGTGCGCGGGGCCTGCGGCGCCGGAATGATGCCGAGGCCCTTGGTCACGATCGCTTCCATCAGCGCCACCGAGGGCTCGCGCGGCGAGCCACCAATGTCACCAGTGCCGTAGTAGTAGAAGTCGGCCATGATGCCGTTCTTCTGGAAATCTTCCTGGATGCGCTTGGGCCAGTCGGTCGGCGTGTTGCGCTGCCCCTCGACCGGGGTGGGCGGGCTCTTCGAAATGTCCTGCGTCACACTGCCGCTGTAGGTCATGGCATTGAGCGCCGCGACGACGCCCTTGCCATCCAGTCCTTCCCAGTAGCCGACATTGAACGGAATCCCCATCGCAGAGTTCCAGCTCAGCTTCTGCGTGGAGAATCCCTTGAGGCCCATGTGGGCCAGGATGCTCGGCAACGACGCCGGGAATCCAAAGCAGTCTGGCAGCATGTATTCCGCGCTGGTCTTGCCAAACTCGCTGCGGAAGTACTGCGTGCCATAGAGGATCTGGCGCATTGTCGATTCGGCCGACGGGGAATTCACGTCGTTCTCTTCCATCGACGACCCGGACGGGAACCAGCGCCCGGCTGCGATGTACTGCTTCATGGTCGCGTAGTCCGCCGGGTAGTACTCCTTGATCATCCGGTAGCGGTTGGCGCCACTGAAGTTGAAGACGTAGTTCGGGTATTTCTCGAACAGCGCGAAATTGTCGCGCAGCGTCGCCGGGAGATACTCCCGAATCGTGGTGGGATAGTCCCAGCGCCATTCGGTATCGAGGTGCGCGTAGGGAACGACGTACAGGGTGGGTTGCCTGGTCAGGTCAGGCGGGGTGCGTTGGGCGCCTTGCGCAGTCAGACCAGCGGGAAGTGCCAGCCAGAGCACTGCCAGCAATCTCGTGAAACGTTGCATGACCTGCGTCTCCAGGAGGAAGTCGGTGGTGGGTACCGTCGAATGCTACCCACCAACGCTCTCCCGCAAAAAGGCACATAGCGCGTCGGGATTCTGCTCCCGTTCCACTCGCTCGCGGAACTCCTCGTGCATGACCTGGCGCGCCAGCGCGGCCAGGATCTTCAGGTGCGCAGTGGCCTCGTCGGATTGGCGGATGGCCAGGAGTAGCAGCACCGAGACCGGCTTGCCATCAAGCGACTCCCAGGCAACCGGCTGCCGCAGCCTGAGGATCACGAGCGAGTTGGCCTTGACCGCATCGGACTTGCAGTGCGGGATGGCGAATCCGTGGCCGAAGGCAGTCGAGTACACCTGTTCGCGCTGCCACACCGCGGCCTCGACCTCGCGGGGATGATCGGTCCGCCCGCTGATGTAGAGCTGGTCCACGATGGCCTTGATCGCCTCCTCGCGACTGGTGCAGTCGGCGTCGAACACCATCAGGTCCGGCGAAAGGAGCGGGACCGGCTGCCCACCCGCGAACGAGGCGAGCAAGTGGTCCACGCCGGAACCGGCCTCACAGTTGACGGCCTGGTCGAGCAGCTTCCGGCACGATGCCCAGCCCAGGGCGCGGACTTCGGCCTTCGCGGACGCGATGCCCGGTGCCGCCATGCTGAGCTCGTCCACCCCCAGCCCAACCAGCAGTGGCAGGGCGCTTGCCAGTCCACCAAGTTCTCCGCACACTCCCACCCAGCACCCGGCCAGGTGGATTTCGTCAACGATCTTCTTGAGCAGCCGGAGAAACGCCGGAGCCATCGGATCGTACAGCGCCGCGACCCGGTCGCTGTTCCGGTCCACGGCAAGGAAATACTGGAGCAGATCGTTGGTTCCGATGCTGAAAAAGTCCAGGACGCGACAGAACTGATCGAGCTGGAACGCCATCGATGGCACTTCGACCATCGCGCCGATCAGCATCGCCGGGTCATGCGCCACGCCGGCGCTGGCACACCGGAGCTGTTCTTCGGCAATCACCTGCTTCACCCACACCACTTCGTCGAGGCGCGAAATCATCGGCACCATGACCTTCAGCTGCCCGAACGCCGACGCCCGCACGAGCGCTCGCACCTGCGTGCGCACCAGGGCATGAAATTCGGGATACATGCGCACGGCCCGGAACCCGAGGAAGGGATTCTCCTCCTTCGGCAGGCGCAGGTACGGCACGGGCTTGTCGCCGCCGATGTCGAGCATGCGGATGATCACCGGCTTGCCGGAAGCGGCCACAACTGCCTGCCGATAGTCCTCGAATTGCTCCGCTTCACTCGGCGGGTCATCGCGATTGACGAACAACATCTCGGTGCGGAACAGGCCGATGCCATCGGCCCCGGCCGCGAACGCCAGGGGGGCCTCCGCGGCCGTGGCGATGTTGGCCCCGATCTCGACGCCACGCCCATCGGTCGTTGCCGCCGGCTTGCCCGCCGTGCGCCTGAGGCGTTCCCGGCGACCGGCGAGGCGTGCGTCTTCCAGTTCGTAGTAGCGGCGCACGGCCGGTGTCTCGGTGGTCACCAGGACGCCGAGGTCGGCGTCGAGGATGACCTCGCGCCCATCGAGCGTGGGATCGCCAAGACCCGTGACGCCGGTGAGGGTCGGCACGCCGAACGACCGGGCGAGCACAATCGTGTGGGACGTGGAGGTCGAGTGGCCGAGCACCAGGCCGTTCAGGAAGGTCCGGTCCAGCGCCAGGAACCCGCCCGGCGTGAGGTTGTCGGCGATGCAGATCGCGTCGACCGTCAGGTGCGTGCGTTCACGCGGCGAGCCGTCACCGTAGACCTGGTCGAACAGCTGGCTGCAGACATCCCGGATATCCAGGGCCCGTTCACGCAGGAGCATGCTCCCCGAATCGATCAGCATGGCGCTGAAGTGTGCGTCGGCGGCGGCGATTGCCGCGGCAGCGGAACCGCCGGTCCGGCGCACGGTGGCCACCAGGTACTCGCGGAGCGCGGGGTCATGCGCGATCGCCTGATGCGCCTCGAGCACCGAGGCGGCGATGCTGCCGCTGCCGGCAGCCAGCTGTTCGTCGTACTGTGCATCGAGGGCGCGGAGTCCGGCGTCCAGCTGTTCGATCACTGCGTCGGGGTCGCCGGCCTGCTCCTGCAGGAGCACCTCGGGAATGATCAGCGTGTCGATGCGGACCACCTTTCCCCGCCCGATTCCCGGCACGATTGATGTGCCGTGCAGCAGCTCGGCATTGGCGTGCTCCAGCAGCGGCGGCAACTGGATCTCCCCCACCGCCGATGGCGTGAGCGGGAACACCTCGTCGCAGTCCGGGAACTCCTGGTCCAGGAAGCGGATGATCGCCGCTGCCGCGTCGGCCTCATCGGGGCCGTCCACGGTGATTCGGCAGTGGTCATCCAGCCGGATGTCGAGGCCAACGAGGCCAAGGACGCTCTTGGCGTTGGCCGACTCGCCGGTGCGCTCGTTGACGATGGTGATGCGGGAGGCGAAACGATGCGTCACGCGCTCCAGCGCACTTGCCGGGCGGGCGTGGACGCCGTTGATCAGCGGACAGATGAAGGGGCAGTCGAGTCCCACGGGTCACAACCTCGCGAACAGCTCCTCAGGATGCTTCAGCACGGCGTGCACGGGGCATTCAATCTTGCGGATCCGGGCAAAGCGCTCGACCTGTTCGATCATGATGTCGGCCGCCAGGATGGCAGCATCGGCCGAGTCGATGTCCGCCTGGCTCAGTGCATTCTCGATGCCCATCGACCCTTGGGTCTCGATCTTGATCGTGTGACCAAGCTTGGCCGCGGTCTTCGTCAGCTGCTCGGCGGCCATGTAGGTGTGCGCGACCCCCGTCGGGCACGCGGTCACGGCGACGATCTTCACAGCGGAACTCCTGCCGCGTCCGGAACGGCCTTGTCGGTGGTCTTCTTCAGCAGGTTGATGGCGAGCGCCGTCACGACGGAGCCGGCGACAATCGCCAGCACGTAGAACCAGCGATGGTCGATCACCGGGAGGACGATCGGCCCGCCGTGGGGGGCGTGGTCGCCCACCCCACCGAGCATCGCGATGAACGCGGCGACGATCGACCCGGCCATGATCGACGGAATGACGCGCACCGGATCCGCTGCCGCAAAGGGAATCGCCCCTTCGGTGATACCGACCATCCCCATGCCGAGCGCGGCCAGGCCCGATTCCCGCTGTTCCTCGGACCAGAGCCGTCGGCCGGTCAGCGTGGCGAGCGCCAATCCGAGCGGCGGCGTGCAGATCGCCGCCGCGCAGGCACCCATCACCGCGAAGTTGCCTTCCTTGATCATCGCCGCGCCGAAGAAGAACGCCGCCTTGTTCACCGGGCCGCCCATGTCGAAGGCGATCATGCCCCCGAGAATCACGGCAAGGACGAGCGCGTTCCCCTTGCTCATCGTGGCCAGCCAGCCACTCAGAAACGCCATGAAGTCGGCGATCGGCACGCCGACGACCTTGAGCATGACGACACCGACCACCAGGCTCGAAACGATCGGAATGATGATGATCGGCATGATTGGACGGACGAATCGGTGCGCCGGCATCTTCTTGACGAGGTTCACCACGTGTCCCGCCAGGAGGCCGGCGAGCAGCGCACCGAGGAATCCCGCCTTCGTCGTCCCGGCCAGGTAGCCCCCGATCAGCCCCGGCACGAGTCCCGGTCGTCCGGCCATGGCATACGCGATGTATCCCGCCAGCACGGGAAGCGCCAGGGTGAAGGCGGCGACCCCGATGTCCAGTACCATCTGCAGATTGGGCGCCGCTGAAAAATCAGGCCCACTCGCCGTCATCGCTTCGGGATGCAGGAACGTCAACAGGGCGATCGCCGAAGCGATCAGGATGCCGCCGCACGCGATCATCGGGATCACGTACGACACGCCCGTCAACAGGTATTGCTTGTATTGCTGGAGCGCCTGCTTCATGGGAAGGATCGAGGGAGATGGGTGGCCAGGTTTCAATCGCGACAGGTCAAGGGTACGGTGTCCCCATGCCCGGAGCAAGCTCATCCGTCATGGCGCATCACCGGCAGTGCCCCGCCGTCGAAGAACTCGCGGGCGGTAGCGCGCTGGATCAGCATCAGCGCGAGGCCAACGGCCAGGGCCCCGACCCCGACCACCGCCACGGCACCGATCCCGAGGATGGTGACAGGGCGGCCTCGGCCATCACGCAGCCAGTCAGCGGCCGCATACACCCTGAGTGCGTAGAAGAACGCGACGAAGAGCTCGATGCCGCCGAGCAGGGGCAACAGGAACCGCATCACGAAATCACGCCCGGATCGCATGAAGGTCCTGCGGTAATACCAGGCACAAACAAACCCGGTCAGGCCGTAGTAGAAGGCGATCATCAGGCCGACCGAGCCGAGCAGCGCAGTGAGCAGGCTGGTGCTGACGAGCGTGAAGAGGAGATAGAAGACCGCCGAGACGACACCCGTTCCAATCGTGGCCCACGTGGGGGTGAGAAACCGCTGGTGGATCTCGGCGAACCGTCTCGGGATGGCGCGGTGCGCCGCCATCGACAGGGCCGTGCGAGCGATGGGAAGAATGGTGGTCTGGGTAGACGCGGATGCCGAGGTGAGGATGGACACCGAAAGCAGGACAATGCCGATTTTCCCCGGCAGGCTGGTACCGAACAGGTCCGGCCCGATGGCGCCGAACACGTCGCCGGAGTTCGCGGGATTGCCCAGGCCACTTCCCAGAGTGCCGACTCCGGCGAAGGCGATCGCGGCCACGCTGACCAGCGTGTAGGTCACGAGCAGCAGCATGGTGGCGATGATGGCGGCGCGGCCGGGGGTCGTGGCGGGATCGACGGTTTCCTCGTTGCAGGCCACCGCCGTGTCCCAGCCCCAGTAGATGAAGGCCGCGGTGAGCAGCGCCGGCGCGATCACCGTGCTGAAGTCGAGCCCGACGGGACTGAACCACGACCACCGCGGCGTGAGCGAATACGCCTCCGCCGTGCCGGTGTAGACCTTCCAGAACGCGGTCACCGCGAAGATCGTCAGGACGACCAGTTCGATTCCTAGCAGGGCGTACTGAACCCGGGCCGACACCTCGATGCCCCGGTGACAGATCCAGGTCATGCCAGCAATCCACACGAGCCCCGCCGCGGTCGACCACGACCCGCTTTGCCCGAGGGTGCCGGCCTGAGCGAATCCGATTTCGCCAAGGAGATGGAAAGTGTAGGAACCCGCGATCTGCGCCAGATTCGCCATCACGATGACGCCGGCAGCGATGATGCCCCAACCGCCCATCCAGCCGACCCATGGCCCCATGGCTCGACTGGCCCATGTGAACGTCGTGCCACAGTCCGGCTCGGCCCGGTTCATTTCCTGGTAGGCCGCAGCGATGCAATACATCGGTATGAACGCGAGCAGGATGATCGACGGGGCCTTCACCCCGGCGAGCAGCGCACCACTGCTGGCCACCACCAGGCCGAAGCTCGCGGCCAGGCTGTAGGCCGGCGCGGTGGACGCCATCCCGATCACGATGCTCGACACCAGCCCGAGCGAGCCGTCCTTCAGTCCCTTGCGGCCGGGGGCTGAACCATGAGGCAATTCCGCGGTGGTCGGTGGCATGGACAGAAGATACCCTTCGGCTACCTTCACACGAGTTGCGCGCCTGATCCCACGCCCTTCAGGGGTCGATCGTCCACGTGGTCCACACGCTGATCCTGCTGGCACAACTGCAGACGCTCGTTGTCCTCGAGCGACCTGAAACCGCGGCGCATGACATCCAGCGGCTGTGTCCGATGGCGTCCCCGCAAGACCATGCGAGACTCGTCAAGCTCGAACACCAGCTCGCCGATTCCGCCTCGGCCAAACAGCCGCCCGTTGGTGTCTGGGGATCACTCGGCTGCGCCCGCGCCCTGCTGGCGCTCAACGCCAGCCTCGATCACGACGGCAATATCCGCAAGCCGATCGATGCGGCCGAAGCCAACGACGCGATGGATCTCTTGCTCAAGGCGCTCGCCGCGCGGCCCACGGATACCGTGGCGGCCGGACTCCTCGCGGCGCTGTCGCAACAGGCAACCGCAGAACCCACCGGCACGAAGGCGATGCTGCTGGATGACCTCGCCACGGCGCTTCACCGTGCCGTACGGTCGGGAGTGACATCGCCGGCGGTGCTCCGCGCCTGCACCCGCCTGCAGATCTCGGTAGGCGACATTGCCACCGCGCGGGACTGCAGCAATCGGGCCTTGCAGCTGGGACAGGATTCCACCTGGCACATGCTCCGGCTGGCACAGGTGAGCGCCGCGGATCGTGATGACGCGGGTGCGACCACCCTGTTCGAGCGCGCCGCCCTGGCGGCTCATGATTCGAGCGCAATGAACGAGCTGCTCTTCCCCTTCTTCTCCGAGGCCAACTGGGCGCGCTGGCTGGCGGTCCCCGATTCGGGGCGAAGTGCCTGGCTCAGGGATTCGCTCTTCCCGAACAAGATCTATCAATCGGCGACCTATGCCTCGCGCCTCGCGCGACAACTGGCGGGAAGCCGGATCGGCGGAGGCCGCTCGCTGGCCTGGTGGTGCACACCGGAGTTTCCGCTCGATTGCGCGCTGCCGGGCCCCACCGGCGAGGCCATCATCAGGACGGCGGCGCGTTTCAGCCAGCTCTGGGATGCGGTGACCGGGGAGCCCATCGCCCTGATTGCGTTCGGCGTCCGGATCGGGGACCTGGCCACCGGAAAGGACAAGGCCGGTCGCTTCGCGGACGTCGAGGTGTCGATTCACACCTGGGATGAGGGGGCACACCGCTGGGGCGACACCACCGTTCGACGGCAGCTCCGGTTTCCGGCGGCTGCCTCGCCGACGGTATTCGCCATCGGCCGGGTGGTGATCCCGACATCACGGGGCGTAACGAGCTGGGCCATTCACGTCTCGCAATCGGAGATACGGCGCGGGCGCGCAGCGGACGACCGGCACGCGCCCGTCGGCTCGGGCCCAGTCCAACTGTCCGATCTCTTGATCAGGTTCGTGCCACCGGATTCGGCGCGGAAGCAGGGTGGCCCGGAGGTACTCGCACCGCTTGGTCATGTCAGACGCACCACGCCCGCCCTGCTGTTCTTCCAGCTGTGGAGCGAGATCGCCCGCCCCCGACTCAAGCTCGTCGCCGTGCTCCGTCGGGTCTCCGACGGCGTCGTCGAGAACGTTCCCACCACGCAGGACACCTGGGATGCCGCGTCAAAACTCGGGCTCAACGAGTTCTCGCGAACCCTCTCCATCTCGTCCCTCCTCCCAGGGAGCTACCGGCTCCAGCTCCTGGTCATGGACGAAGTCAGCGGCACCATGGTGAGGAGGGAAACCACGCTGCTGGTGGATTGACGCTTATTTCTTGACATACCCCGCCGGAATCTCGAACTCCGAAGCGGCCGGCGCCTTCGTGGAGATCGAGAGCACTTCGGTGGTCGACGTGAACAGCACCGGCCCGCCGTGCGGACTCGCCGGAGCCGGGGCGCTCTTCTTCTTGCCGAACATGCCGCCCAGGGCGCCGCCAATGCTGGTGGGCGGCGGGGCCTCGTCGTTCTTCGGCTTGGCCGCCGTGGTATCCGCGACCCCTTCAAAGGTGATCGTCGTCCGGATGGGATACCCCGACATCTTCGCCATTTCGACGTTGACGTTGTCGAGCCACTTGGCGTATGGATTGCCCGCCATGCTCGGATCAATGCCGAGCGCCTTCACCCGCGCCGCATAGAACGCGTGGCTCACGCGCCCTGCTTCACCCTGGCTGGGATCAAACCACATGTCGGCGGTGATGTGGAAGGTGACGCCCTTCTCCTTGGTCTTCGTGTTCTCGGCAAAGACCGTGATCTTGATCATCGCCTGCTCTGCCGAGAAGCCGTTGATGACCTGCTTCTCACCCGTGCGCTTCGCCTCATCGAGCACGGCATAGAGACGCACGTCGTCCTTCTCCTTTGACTCCGCGGCCGACTTGGCGACGTCCTGCTGCTGTTTCAGCAGTTCCGCCCGCTCCTCGGCGAGTGACTTGACGGTGTACGTCTTCTTCTTGTCATTCACCCTGATGGTCTGGTCCTGGTCGAGTCGCGTGATTTCGGTGCCGCTCGCGTCGACCGACATGATCAGCACCTTGGACTTTCCCGTGGTGACGGTCTTGGCGCGATCTGCCCCCAGAATGGACACGGTCTGCTGGAGATCGCCGCTGGTGAGCTTGGCGATGTTGAAGGTGGTGTGTTGCTCGACCACCACCCCGGCCTGCGCGGCCAGGGTGACGGGCACGGCAAGGATGGCGGCGCTGAGCACGCGGGGCAGGAAGGCAGTGAGGCGCGACACGGGCGATCTCCTGGGCAGGGGGTACGGGACCAAAGGTATCCCCGGATCAACCCCGGCAGGGGGGCGGCCGTATATCCGATGATCTTTCCCGGAATCCTTGCCGGGCGACGGCACCATGCCCATGGGAGTGGACGCAATGGAGCGCAAGCTGGCCGGAGCAATCGGTGTTGCGATCCTGGTCCCCACCCTCCTCCACGCCCAGGTGGTGACCAGGAAGGCCCCGGTGACCCGGGCACCCGTCGGGGCGGTGGCCAAGGCTCCGGCCGCCCCGCCAACCCGCTACGTCCTCGCCACCGATGGCAATGAGGCGCGGTATCTCGTTCGTGAGGAATTGGTCGGGATCGACTTCCCCTACGACGCGGTCGGGAAGACCAGCGCGATGACCGGCGCCGTTGTGCTCGACGCCAAGGGGTCGGTGATTCCTGCCGCGTCGAGGATCTCCGTTGACGTCACCACTCTGAAGAGCGATCGCGCCAATCGCGACCGCTACCTGAAGACCGATGCGCTGGAAACCGACAAGTATCCCAAGGTCGAACTGGCCATCACCGCACTACGCGGCGTTCCCGCCAAGTTCCCGGCCAACGGACAGTTCAGCTTCGAGTTGCTCGGCAACCTGACCGTGCGCACCCTCACGAGACCGGTGACCTGGCAGGTGACTGCCACGGTCAACAACGGCGACTGGCGGGGCACGGCGAAGATCGCGCTGAAGTTTGGGGACCTCGGAATGCCCGTCCCATCGGCGTTCATGGTGATCAAGCTCGAGGACAACCTCAGGCTCGAATACGACTTCCACTTCGTCAGGGACACGACGACGAAACCCTAGTGCCCGGTGAGGGGATACTCTTCGGTCCAGAGTTCTTCGCGGTTGCGCTTGACCATCAGCCGCATCTTCGGGTCCCGGGCGCCGAGCGCTGCCGCAATCCAGCGACTGTCCATGATCCCGATCTCGAGCTGGCCATCGATGTCGCGCACGAGTCCGCGCGCCGGACGGTCGCACGCGAGCACCTCAGCGTCGCGTGCGCACTGACGCAGGTCGCCCAGCCGATACGCGTCGGCGATGGTGCGGATGGGGTGCAGCGCCAGGGAATCGTCCGGCGCGACGACCAGGGCCGACAACAGGGCCCGATTGCCATCCATGAAGATCACCCGCCACTCGTACCCCGAGAATCGATCCGCCACCCGCATCTCTCTGGAGATGGAATCGGGCGACATCGAACGCGGGAAGCGCACGACGATTCCGGAATCGCTCCACCGCACCCAGCCGGGCGCCCCCTGGGCCTGGACATCGCCTCGCCCGGCCACCACCAGAAGACCCGCGAGCAGAAGGCGCCGTAGTTGGAACATGCAGGACGCTACCCCCCTGCTCCCTCCTTCGCCACCGTCGTTCGGCACCGTACCTTTCGGCCATGACCCATCCGTCGTGGCCGAGCCCCGAGGCGATCGCCCAACTGGCCCAGCAAGTCTCGCCGTTGGTCCGGTTCGGCACCTCTTCGTGGACCTACCCCGGATGGACCGGGTTGATCTACGACAAGGAGTATCCGGCCACCGGGGCAGGCGCGCGGATGCTGGCGGAGTATGCCCGGTGGCCGTTGTTCCGAACGGTGGGGATCGACTCCTTCTTTTACGCGCCGCCCAACGCGAAGACGCTCCGCAGCTACGCCGAGGCGCTGCCGGTGGGCTTCGAGTGCGTGAGCAAAGTGTGGGACCGGATCACGGCGCACACGTTCGCCAACCCCCGCGAGCAGGCGCGGTGGGGGCAGGCAAACCCCGAGTGGCTGAATGCCGACCTGTTCACCAACGAGGTGGTCGGGCCCCTGCACGAGCACTTCGCCGGGCACATCGGTCCGCTGGTGTTCGAGTTCCAGACGATCGCGCGCAAGAATGGCTTGACGCCCGGGGAGTTTGCCGGACACCTGGACCGCTTCTTCGCGGCGATTCCCAAGGACGTGCCCTATGCCGTCGAGGTGCGTAACGCGGAGTTTCTCTCCCCGGAGTACTTCGCCGTCTTGCGCGTTCACGGGGTGGCCCATGTCTTCAACGCCTGGACACGAATGCCGGCCATCGGAGAACAGTTGCTGCTGCACGATTCGATCACGGCACCGTTCATCGTGGCTCGCGCCCTGCTGCGGAGCGGCCGCAGCTACGCCCAGGCCGTCGACGCCTTCGCGCCCTACGACCACGTCCAGGACGAGAATCCCACCTTGCGAGCCGACCTCGCCGCGCTGGCCAAGGCCGCCCTCGATCGGCGAATCCCCGCCTATATCCTGGTCAATAACCGGGCTGAGGGATGCGCTCCCCTGACGATCGCAGCGGTGGCGCACGCCATTCGCCAGCCACGCTGAGATCCACGAGCCAGTTGGTCAGCGGCGAACGCGACCTCCCAGCGCCGCGAGATCCTTGGCACTGGGCAACATCCACGGATCGAGGGTCACAAGGGCATTGGCTTCCGTCAGCACCGCCAGGCCGTGCACGGTAGACCACACCACGACCGCAGCGCGAATAGCCGCCTCCGGATCGTCGCCGGCCGCTCGTTCCGCCACGGCGGCAACGAATTCGGCCAGGCACTCACCCGCCGCGTCCGCAAGCTGCGACCGGCTTCCGCCGGTTTGAGACCGCGGCTGGTACATCAGCTTCATCAGATGGGGATGATCTTGGGCAAAGGTGCGGTAGCCGACGACCAGCGCTTCCAGCGACGGGCTCCCCCCACCGCTCGGTGTGACGCCACGCAGGGCTGTCCGAAGTTCCGCGAACCCGGCGATCGCGATGCCCTCGAGCAACTCCTCCTTGTCACGGAAGTGGCGGTAGGCTGCCGTCGGGGTGACCCCGACCGCCCGGCTGAGTTCTCGGAGCGAAAGTGACTCAAGCTGACCCGCTCGGAGCGCCTCACGCCCGGCCGCAAGCAAGGCGCTGCGAAGGTCGCCATGGTGGTACGTGGTACGGGGCATGAGGATGGTTTGGTGAACGGTGAACGGTGAACGGTGAACGGTGAACGGTGAACGGTGAACGGTGAACGG
>JANYAG010000002.1 GCA_025361465.1 Gemmatimonadota bacterium | reverse complement strand
GTCGGGGTTGACGCGCGTGCGCCAGTTCCAGCAGGACGATTGCCACATCTTCCTGATGGACCGCCAGATCCAGGCCGAGGTGCACCGGTTGGTCCAGTTCATCCTGAAGTACTACGAGACGTTCGGCCTCAAGGCGACACTCAAGTTCGCCACCCGCCCAGCCGAGCGCATCGGCTCCGACGCGATGTGGGACGAGGCCGAGCGCTCGCTCCGGCACGCGCTCGAGGCCACCGGCCTCGCCTACGAACTCAAGCCGGGGGACGGGGCCTTCTACGGCCCCAAGATCGACTTCGATGTCGAGGACGCCATCGGCCGGAAGTGGCAGTTGGGCACCATCCAGCTCGACTACGCCGCGCCGGAACGCTTCGACCTGAGCTACGTCGGCGATGACAACGCGATCCACCGCCCGGTGGTGATTCACCGCGCGGTGAACGGCTCCTTCGAGCGCTTCGTGGCCATCCTGATCGAGCACTTCGCCGGGGCGTTTCCCCTTTGGCTGGCGCCGGAACAGGTGCGCATTATCCCGATCAGCGATGCCCAGACCGAGGCCGCGCAGGCCATGACGTCGCGGCTGCGTGAGGCCGGCATCCGCGCCCACCTCGACGACCGGCACGAGACGCTGAACTATCGCATCCGCGAAGGGGAGATGACCAAGGTGCCCTACATGGCGGTGATCGGTCAGCGGGAAGCCGACTCCGATGCACTGGCGCTGCGGGTGCGCGGGGCAGGGAGCAAGCAGGAAGTGGTCACCGTCGAGGCGTTCACCGCGCGGGTGCTCGATCAGGTGCGCACCCGGGCGCTGGTTCCCTGATCGCGCTTCCCCGCGTCATCACCGCACGAGGGCTCGCGCTGACGATGGTCGGCGTGACCATCGGCGGCGGCATCTTCGGCCTCCCCGGCCAGGCGGCCGAGGTGCTTGGGCCCGCGGCCATCCTGGCGTACCTGATCTGCGTGGTGGTGGTGGGACTGGTTGGTCTCTGCCTCGCGGAGGCCGGAAGTCGCGTGGCCATCACGGGGGGGCTGTACAGTTACGCCGACGCCGCCTTCGGCAAGACCGCCGCCACGCTGGTCGGCACCCTGCTGATCGTCGCCGATGGCGTGGGGCCCAACGCCGCGGTCGGCGTGCTCCTGGCGGGCGCGGTCGCCGTTGTCTTCCCGATCGTCGCGGGACCGATTCCGCGGGCCCTTTTCCTGATCATCTTCTACGTCGGACTGGTGGTGATCAACGTCCGGGGTGTGCGCTACGGCGTGGCCCTGTCGCAGCTGCTCAGCGTCATGAAGCTGCTGCCGCTTGTCCTCCTGGTATGTCTCGGTGTGCCGCATATCCAGATGGCCAACCTCGTCTGGGACGGATTCCCGAACCTGGTGGCGCTCGGCCATACCGCCGTGCTGCTCACCTTCGCCTTCATGGGATTCGAAGCGGCCCTCGGCGCCTGTGGTGAGGTGAAGAACCCGGTGCGCAGTGTGCCACGGGCGCTCCTCGGCGCGCTCGTCATTTGTGCCGCGTTGTTTGTCGGCCTGCAATTGGTGGCACAGGGGGTGCTCGGTCCGGTACTCAAGACCACCGGCACGGGTGCAGTGATCGAGACGGCGCGCGCGATCTTCGGGCCGGTCGGGGCGCAGTGGCTTGCCTGGGCGATGATCATCTCCACCGCGGGCCTGGTGGCTTCGGATGCCGTCGGCTCTCCGCGCACCGTCAAGGCCATGGCCGATGATGGGGTACTGCCGCGCGCCGTCGGCACCGTGGACCCGCGGCACCAGACGCCGGCCAACGCCATCATCGTGTATCACGCCGTCGCATTGCTGTTGGCCCTGAGTGGAACCTTCGCGTATCTGGCGGTCTTCAGCGCCGCGGGGGTGCTGCTGATGTACCTGATCTGTTGCCTGGCAGTGCTTCGGCTTCGCCAACGCGGCGTCGTGCTCGACCGACCACCGTTCGTGGTGCGGGGTGGAGCGGCCGTGCCATTGCTGGCCGCGGCCGGCATCGCCGTGCTCCTTTTTACCTTGTCCGGGAGTGAACTGCTCGCCCTGATCGGACTAGTCGCATTTGCACTCTTCCTGCGATTGGTGATCCGCCCAAAGTCATTATCTTTGGGCGGCTCAAACCCATGAGGGGACTCAAGTGTCCGACGAAACCACTCCCGTAATTCTCAGCGCCTGTCGCACGCCGATCGGTCGCTTCCTCGGTGCCCTCGGCACCATCCCCGCCACCCGTCTCGGAGCTGCTGCCATCAAGGAAGCGGTGCGCCGCGCCGCCATCGATCCGGCGACTATCGATGAGGTGATCATGGGGCACGTGGTGCAGGGCGGCTGCGGCCAGGCCACGGCGCGCCAGGCGATGATCCATGCCGGGCTTGCCGCCACCATTCCCGCGCTGACGATCAACAAGGTGTGCGGCTCCGGGCTCAAGGCGGTGATGCTGGCCGCGCAGTCGATCAAGGCCGGGGACGCCCAGTGCGTGGTCGCCGGGGGCATGGAATCCATGTCGATGGCGCCGCACTACCTCTTCGGGCTGCGCAACGGGGTCAAGGCGGGCAACCAGACGATGCTCGACGGCATGATCCACGACGGGCTCTGGGATTCGTTCGGCAACAACCACATGGGCGAATACGCCGAGTACACCGCCGAGAAGGCGAACGTCTCGCGCCAGGACCAGGACAACTTCGCCCTGGCATCGCACCAGAAGGCCGTCGCCGCACAGCAAGCCGGGAAGTTCAGCAACGAGATGGCGCCCATCGAGATCGCCGATCGCAAAGGCACCATCACGGTCTCCGTGGATGAATCGCCGCGCGCGGATACCTCGGTCGAATCGCTCGCCAAACTGAAGCCGGTGTTCCGCAAGGACGGCACGGTGACCGCCGGCAATGCACCGGGTCTCAACGACGGTGGGGCGGCGATCATCGTGACGTCGCTGGCGTACGCCAAGGCGCACGGACTGGCCCCGATGGCGCGGATCACCGGGTACGCCACGGGCAACGGGGAGCCGAAGGAGCTCTTCTTCGCGCCGATCCTGGCCGTGCAGAACCTGATGAAGCGCACGGGCGCCAAGATCAATGACTATGACCTGATCGAAGCCAACGAGGCGTTCGCCGTGCAGGCCATCGCCGATGGTCGCGGGCTTGGCTGGGACGCCGACCGCGTCAATGTCAACGGTGGCGCGATCGCCCTCGGCCACCCGATCGGCGCCTCGGGTTCGCGCATTCTCGCGACGCTGCTCTATGCAATGAAGGATCATGGCAAGAAGACCGGGCTGGCGACGCTGTGCCTCGGTGGCGGTGGTGCGGTGGCAATGAGCGTGGAGGCCCTATGACGAAGGTCGCAGTGATCGGTTCCGGGACGATGGGCAACGGCATCGCCCATGTCTTCGCGCAGCACGGCCACTCGGTCGCCCTGATCGATGTCGCTTCCGCGGCGCTCGAGAAGGCCCTCAAGACGATTGCGGGCAATCTGGATCGCCAGGTCAAGAAGGGGACCCTCGCCCCCGAAGCGCCGGCGGAGATCCTCTCCCGGGTCACCACCAGCACCGAACTGGCCGCAGCCAAGGATGCCGATCTGGTCATCGAGGCGGCGAGCGAGAATCCCGCGGTCAAGTTCGATCTGTTCACCAAACTCGACGCCCTGTGTCGTGCCGAGGCGATCCTCGCCACCAACACGTCGTCGATCTCGATCACCCAGATTGCCGCGCGGACGAAGCGAGCGCCCCAGGTGATCGGGATGCACTTCATGAACCCTGTCCCGGTGATGCAGCTGGTCGAGATCATCCGGGGGCACAGCACCAGCGACGCCACCACCGCGATGGTCATGGAACTCTCGCGGGCGCTCGGAAAGACGCCGGTCGAGGTCAATGACTACCCGGGATTCGTCAGCAATCGCGTCCTGATGCCGATGATCAACGAGGCGATCTACTGCGTCTTCGAAGGCGTCGCCACGCCGGAGTCGATCGATACCGTGATGAAGCTGGGAATGGCCCATCCGATGGGCCCGCTGGCGCTGGCCGATTTCATCGGACTGGACGTCTGCCTGGCGATCCTCAACGTGCTGCACGAGGGCATCGGCGACGACAAGTACCGGCCCTGCCCGCTGCTCAAGAAGATGGTGGCGGCCGGGGAGTTCGGGCGGAAGAGCGGGAAGGGGTTCTTCGTTTACAACCATTGAGGAGTTCATGGACACCTTCAACGAAATGCGTCTCCGGGGCCACGAACAGGTGGTCTTCTCCCACGATCCGTCGTGCGGCTACTTCGGGATCATTGCCATTCACGACACCACGCTGGGCCCCGCCCTCGGCGGCACTCGCGTCTGGCCGTATGCCTCCACCGAGGAGGCGCTCAAGGACGTGCTGCGACTGTCGCGGGGGATGACGTACAAGTCGGCGGTGGCCGGGCTCAACCTGGGCGGCGGCAAGGCGGTGATCATCGCCGACCCGAAGCGTCCCGACCGCGAGTCGCTCTTCCGTGCCCACGGGCGGTTCGTCGAATCCCTCGGCGGGCGTTACATCACCGCCGAGGACGTCGGCACCTCGCCGACCGACATGGAGTTCGTCAAGCGGGAGACGAAACATGTTGCGGGTCTGCTCAACCTCTCGGGCGACCCGTCCCCGGTGACGAGCTACGGGGTGTACGTCGGGATGAAAGCCGCGGCCAAGGTGAAGTGGGGCAAGGACTCGCTCGCCGGCAAGACCGTGGCCGTGCAGGGCGCCGGCAAGGTCGCCTTCTACTTGATGAAACACCTCAAGGAGGAAGGCGCCAAGATCCTCACCTGTGACATCGACGCCGAGAAAGTGAAGCACGCGGTCGAGGAACTCGGGGCCACCGGGGTGGCCACCGACGCGATCTACGACGCCCAGGCCGACATCTTCGCCCCCTGCGCCCTTGGGGCGATTCTCAATGACGACACGATTGCCCGCCTGAAGGTCGGCATTGTCGCGGGTGGGGCCAATAACCAACTCGCTGAAGAGCGGCATGGGGTCGACATCGAGAAGAAGGGGATTCGCTACTGTCCCGACTACGTGATCAATGGCGGTGGCGTGATCAACGTCTACGGCGAGCTGCAGGGCTGGACCATGGATCGGGCCAAGCGGAAGGCGCAGGAGATCTATGACACCATCCTCCGGGTTTTCCAGATCGCCGCGCGCGACAAGATCCCTTCCTTCCAGGCGGCCGATCGGCTGGCCGAGGAACGGATCAAGTCGGTGATGGCGTTGAAGCGGATGTGGGTGGCGGGGGACCGGTAGGCGGAACAGATGACGGCTGATGGGTGATGGGGACACGGGCATCGGTCCCGATCACCCATCACCCATCACCCTCTTCTCGCCTGATTATCTTGCGACCATGCCCGAAAAGATCCCCATCGGCGCCGACCACGCCGGATTCCAGATGAAGGAAATGCTCGCCGACGAGTTGCGGACCCTCGGCTATGACGTCGAGGATGTCGGCGCGCACAGCGAGGCCCCGACAGACTATGCCGACTACGCGCACGTCGTGGCGCGGGAAGTCGAGCAGGGCGTCGTCCGGCGTGGCATCCTGCTCTGCGGTACCGGCCTCGGCATGGCCTACGCCGCCAACCGGCACCACGGCGTGCGCGCGGCGGTGGTCTGGAATTCTGAAATCGCCAGGCTCTCGCGCGAACACAACGACGCCAACATCCTGGTGCTCCCGGCGCGTTGCGTCGACGAGGGCACCGCCCGTGACATTCTCCGTACCTGGCTCGCGACGCCCTTCGAGGGCGGTCGGCATGCGCGCCGTATCGCAAAGATCGAGGAATCGTGATGCCGCTCGACCACAACGCCCACCTCCGCAACTCCGACCCCGCCATCGCCAGCATGATCTCCGCCGAACTCGCGCGGCAACGCGAAGGGCTCGAGATGATCGCCAGCGAGAACTTCGCGTCGACCGCGGTGCTCGAAGCCATGGGCTCGTGCCTGAACAACAAGTACGCCGAGGGATATCCCGGAAAGCGGTACTACGGTGGCTGCGAAGTGGTCGACCAGGTCGAGGCCCTGGCGATCGCGCGCGCGAAGGAGCTCTTCAAGGTTGGCCACGCGAACGTCCAGCCGCACTCCGGCGTCCAGGCCAACTTCTGCGCCTACATGGCGCTGATCGAGCCCGGGGACACGATCATGGGCCTCGCGCTCTCGCATGGCGGCCACCTCTCGCACGGCACCAGCATGAGCCATACCGGCAAGGTGTGGCAGGCCACCTCGTACGGGGTCCGTGCCGACACCGGTTGCATCGACTATGACCAGCTGCGCGACCAGGCCAGGCGCGATCGGCCGAAGCTCCTCATTACCGGGGCCTCGGCGTACGCCCGGATCATCGACTTTGCCACCTTTCGTTCCATTGCCGACGAGATCGGCGCCCTCTTCCTCGTCGACATGGCGCATTTCTCCGGCCTCGTCGCGGCGGGTATCTACCCCAACCCTTGCGAATACGCCGACATCGTCACTTCCACCACCCACAAAACTCTCCGCGGCCCGCGTTCCGGAATCATCCTGGCCCGCGCCCAGTTTGGCGCCGCCATCGATAAAGTAG